>NZ_JBPQTS010000017.1:0-61662 GCF_051386455.1 Streptomyces sp. URMC 124 | reverse complement strand
GCCGCGCGGGGCGCGGCCGGGGGGCGGAGGTCCCCACAGGGGGTGGCTCTCCACCTCCCTGACGTGGCCGGGCAGTTCCCAGGCGAGCGGTTCGCGGCCGGTGCCGGTGACCGCTATGACCTTGAAGTCGACGTCGGGCATGCCCTGGACGAGCTGGTCGCACCACACGCTCACTCCGCCGTGGCTGTGCGGGTACGTTCCCTCGGTGAGCAGGGTCACCGTGGGAGTGTCGGATGCCGTTTCGGCAGGCGGTCCGTGCATAGAACTCGGTTCTCTCCAGTGTCGGTGGTGCATAGGGTGGTGCGGCACGGAGGGATGGCGGTCCGGGTCAGCGCCGGTCGGCGTCCCCGGGGCCGTAGGGCACGCGGGCGGTGACGCCCTTGGGCACCGGGAGGGCGCTCGCGGCCGGCGGCTGCACGCGGGCGGTGGCGGAGTTCGGTGCGCCGGCGGCCGGGGTGGCCTCGGCGGGCAGGGTGAGGTCGAGCCGGTCCTGGCCGGCGGCGGGGGCGGCCCAGCCGGAGCGCAGGCCCGCGTAGGCGTCGCCGAAGGCGGCCTTGGTGTCGTTGCGGAGGGTGCCGCCGGGCAGGGTGGCGTTGAGCTGGGTCCCGGCGGGTGCGGAGACGGTGACGGTGCTGCCGATGCGGTAGGCGGTGACCTTGCCGGCGGCGAGGGCGGCGGCCCAGGCGGCCCGCTTGCTCATCTCCGTGCCGATGTCGCGCATGCGGAGGTTGACCAGCGGGGTGTTGTCGGCGTAGAGGCCCGCGTAGTCGGAGAGGACCTTCTCCAGGACGGTGTAGCCGATCCGCTCCTCGGCGAGGTTGGACTGGTGCATGAAGTGCGGGCGCGGGTCGTTCGCCAGGACGTGGCCCATGGCGATGCGGGCTTCCAGGGGCGCGATGTACGAGGAGAAGCCGGTCTTCACGTCCAGCGGTGCCTTCAGGCAGGTGGTCGTGGTGGAGTTCTCGCAGGTGCCGCTGCCGCCGTCGGCCTTCTTGGTGTACAGCCAGTTGTACTCGTCGGTCTGCTCGGTGGCCTTGCCGACGTTGTAGTAGACGTTCATCGGGTAGCGCGGCACGGTGAGCGCGGGGCCGACCTGGCGCTGCCGGCGTTCGCGGGAGTCGTCGCTGGCGACCCAGCCGACGCCGTTCTGCGTGAGGGCCGGTGCGAGCTCGGGGTTGTCCTTGTTCTGCTGGGGCAGGGTCTTCAGGCCGGAGTGCTCGCCGGTGACCAGCTCGTCCCTGTCGAGGGTCAGGCCCTGGCGGGCCGCCCAGTCGAGGTTGTTGCCTATCTCGCCGTTGATGGTGGTGCGGCTGACCCAGCGGATGTTGCCGAACAGGTCGGTGGCGCACTTCCACGGCACGACGGTGGTGTTCTGCACGCAGCCGAGGAAGGCGTGGGTGTAGGTGTGGTTGATCCATCGGAAGGACTTCTGGTCGGCGCGGAGCTGGTCGAGCAGCGGGTCGTAGGTGCCGCCGTGCTCCGCCTTGAACTCCTCGCTGCCGACGCCGTTGTAGGCCAGGTCGATCGGGAGGTTGTGGCTCTGCGACCACTGCTTGGCGTACTGCGCGTCGGCGGCCGTCATCCGTATCGGCGGGCTGTCGGGGGCGGGGTTGCCGGGGCAGTCGACGTCGCCGGGGGTGCACTTGCGCTTGACGTCCCAGCGGTCGTCGGAGGCGAAGACGTCGTCGACGTGCACGCCGAAGTAGTTGCGGGAGGCGCCCAGGTGGATGCCCTGGGTCAGCCACTCCACGATGCCGCGCGAGACCAGGCGGAACTGGCTCTGGTACTGGTTGGCGATGAAGGTGACAACCAGTTCGCTGCGGCCGTCGTGGGTGTACTGGCCGATCAGCGAGCCGCGCGCGGTACTGCCGGGGATCGGGGCGTCGAGGTAGCTGGTGTAGCTCGCGCCCTGCTCCTGCTGGGCGAGGGGCGCGGCGAGATAGCCGTAGCTCTCGTTGACCGAGGGGTCGTTGTCCTCGAAAGGAACGTTTTTCTTGAGGTAGCCGAAGGGTCCTGTGGCGCCGTCCGCCGTCACCTGGGCGGTCCTGCCGTCCAGGGGGCCGCTGTAGCCGGAGCCCTGGGGGCTGTTGAGCCCGACCCGCGGGCTCGCGTACGTGTAGGCGTCGACCTGCCGGATGCCGAAGCGCTTCTCGAAGGAGGCCAGGGCGGCCATCTCCGGGGAGCCCGCCCCGAAGGGGTTCTCGTTCGGCAGCACCACGCCCTGGAATCTGGCCCGCGGTCTGCCGTCGACGGTGTCGCTGAGGAACGCCTCGTCGATGCGCGGGCGCCCGCCGTCCGTAAGGTCCACCGCGGTGTACGGCGTGCCGGCGCCGTCGAGTTCCGCCCGGATCGCCTCCGTGGCGGGCCCGCCGTCGTCCACGACGAGGACCCGCAGGTCGATCCTCGGCGAGGAATCGGCGGCGTGCGCGCTCCCGGCCGGAAGGGCGACGGCGAGCAGGGCGGCCGCAGTCCAGACTGCGGCAAGGCGGGTCGTACGACCCATAGGTTTCTCCCCCCAGGACGGCGGCGCGCACGGCGCGGCCCTCCGGTGTTAAAGGCACGTGCGAGCGGCGCCGGAGGCCCGGCCCGCACATCGAATTGATCCCCTGTTGGTCCCCGGTGGCACGGCTCCGCAGCGGTCGCGCCTCCCCACCCGACCGGCTGCCTGTTCCCCCCGACGGCACGGACACCGATGCCCGTGACGGGCCGCACGACCGGAGCCGGACCGCACGGCACAGCGCGGGCGGCGGGCACAGGCGTGCCCGTGCCGCGGCACCGAGAGGCACTTGAGTCCCTCAACAGTCTCTCGACCGCCCAGGCATATAGTGCGCCATGCCCGGGGGTCTCGCTGGCTCACTGGCCATCAGCGGAGCGGAATTGGCATGTGCCTGGCCGGAATTGAGCGCCCTGCGATCACCCGCTCCGGCCCGGCCGGGACCGCCGCGCGCTCCGGCGGGCCCGCCGGTGACCTGTGGCGATTCCGCCGCCCGGAAGGGTCGCCCGGCTGTGCGCCCCAGGGCGCCCCAGGGGTACCGTGAGCGCCGGGCCGCCCCGAGATCGGCCGGATGACGGCCGTCCGACTTTTCTTCCGTATCCCCTGATCGCCTCATACATCCCCCCGGCCGCCGCCGTAGACGATCTCACCGGGCAAGACGGCCCTGCGGGCCGGGACGCAACCGGAAGCAACTCCTCGCCCTCTAAGTAAGGTTGCCCTCCTTCGGGGCGGCGACCGCCCCTGCCCCTCCCGCCCCCCGCTGAGGTCCGGGCCTTCCCCGAGGTGGGGTCCAGGAGGCAGGGTGGGGGCATGAGGCTACTGATACTCGGCGGCACGGAGTTCGTGGGCCGCGCCGTCACCGAGGCCGCGCTGGCCCGCGGCTGGCGGGTGACGGTCTTCCACCGGGGCCGGCACGCACCGCCGCGGGGCGTCACGGCCCTGCACGGCGACCGCCGGGAGGCGGACGGGCTGCGGGCGCTCGGTCGGGGCGAGTGGGACGCCGTCGTCGACACCTGGTCCTGGGCGCCGTCGGCCGTGCGGGACGCGGCACAGCTGCTGGCCGGACGCGCCGGGCGGTACGCCTACGTCTCCAGCGGCTCGGTGTACGCCTACCCCTCGCCGGCGGGGCACGACGAGGACTGGCCCGTGGTGGACGGCTCGCCCGACGCCGGCGAGGTGGACTACGCCGCGGCCAAGCGCGGCGGGGAACTGGCGGCCCTCGGCGCCTTCGGCGACCGGGCACTGCTGGTGCGGGCCGGGCTGATCCTCGGCCCCGGCGAGAACCTGGGCCGGCTGCCGTGGTGGCTGGGGCGGATCGCGCGCGGCGGGACGGTGCTGGCCCCCGGCCCGCGCGACCTGGGCGTGCAGTACATCGACGTGCGCGACCTCGCCGCCTGGATCCTCGACGCCCTCGGCGCGGGGCTCGGCGGCCCGTACAACCTCGTGAGCCCTCCCGCGCACGCGACCATGGGCGAACTGCTGGAGGCCTGCGTCCGTGCGACCGGCTCCGGTGCGCTGCTGCGCTGGACCAGGCCCGAGGAGATCCTCTCCGCCGGCATCGAGCCCTGGACCGACCTGCCGGTGTGGGTACCGCCGGGCGGCGAACTGTACGACGCGCTCCACCGGGGCGACGCCTCCAAGGCCCTCGCGGCGGGGCTGCGCTGCCGCCCCGCGGCCGAGACCGTGGCGGCCACGTGGGCATGGCTGCAGGAGATCGGCGGCCGGGCCCCGCTGCGCCCGGACCGGCCGCCGGTGGGGCTCGCCCCGGAGCGGGAAGCGGCCCTGCTGGAACGGCTGGCGGCCGCCGGCTGAGGGACCACCGGGTGGAGGGCACGCCTTCCTCTTCAGATATAAGATGAAATTCCGTCTCAAAAGACTAAACCCCTTCCCCTGATTGCCCGTCTCTCCCGGAGTAACGCCCTCCAAGAGGAGTGACTGCCGTGGGTCTGACGTCCCGGACGTTCCTGATCGTCCTCGTGCTCGTCGCCGTCGCGGTGAGCGTGCTCGCGCTGTGGCTGTGGCCGCGGGTCGCCCGGAAGGGGCCACTGGCGTGGGCGGGCCGCCTCGGACTGCTCGCCGTGACGCAGCTCGGCATCCTGGCGGTGCTGCTCGTCGCCGCGAACAACGAGTTCGGCTTCTTCTCGACCTGGAACGAGCTGCTGGGGCGCGCGTCCAGCAAGCAGGTCCTGCAGCAGGGCACGAAGGACGGCCGGCGGCCGCCCGCCCTCGCCGTGGAGGGCCAGGAGTCCATCGGGCTCAAGGGCACCCGCGAGAAGGCCGGTCAGGTGGACCGCGTCCGGATCCAGGGCCCGGTCAGCGGGCTGAGCATGGACGGTTACGCCTACCTGCCGCCCGAGTACTTCCAGAAGGAGCATGAGAAGGAGAAGTTCCCCGTGGTGGTGGTGATCACCGGCCAGCCGGGGGTCTCCAAGAACCTCATCACCCAGCTCAAGGTCCCGCAGACCGCCTCCTCGGCCATCATGAAGAAGGAGATCAGGCCGACGATCTACCTGCTGGTCCGGCCGTCGGTGGTCGCCGACCGCGACACCAACTGCACCGACGTGCCGGGCGGTCCGCAGGCGCTCACCTTCTTCAACGAGGACGTGCCGCTCGCCGTGTCCGACGTGTACCGCGCCTCCGACGCCCCCGGCAGCTGGGGCGCCGTCGGCAACTCTACGGGCGGCTACTGCGCGCTGAAGCTCGCGATGACCAACCCGGCGCGCTACGGCGCCGCGGCGGGCCTGTCCGCCGACTACTTCGCACGGCAGGACGGCAGGACCGGCGACCTCTACGCGAGCAGCAAGGCGTACAAGAACGAGAACGACCTGACGTGGCGCCTGGAGCACATGCCCCCGCCGCCGGTGTCGCTGCTCGTGGGCACGAGCAAGAACGAGGAGAACTACGGGCCCAGCCTGAAGTTCGCGCAGAAGGCCAAGGCGCCGCTGAAGATCGACAAGCTCGTGCGGGACGAAGGCGGCCACAACTTCCAGACGTGGCGCGAGGAGTACCCCGTGGTGCTCAGGTGGCTGGACAAGGAACTCAAGGAGCTGACGGCTCCCCGTGAGGGCGGCCGGTAGCGCTCACCCCTGCCACGCGGCCTCTTCGCCCCCTCCTCCCCCGAAGACACAACGCGCCAGCGTGAGGCCGGATGCGGCGCCGAAGGGCGGCCCTTCGGAGACGGACCGCGCACGGGACCGTGACACCGCCGTCATCTCCGGCGCACGGGCCGCGCACAATCGCGAGCCACGCTGGGAAACCGGAGCAAACGAGGAGTGAACGCCCATGAAGCAGGAAATCCGCCGGTGCGCGGTGACGATCCTGGTGGCCCTCGGCGCCGGCGCCCTCTCGCTGTACATCGCGGTCGCGGGCGACGGCGACGGCAGGACCGTCACCGCCGCGAGCCGCTTCGCCTCCGGGTACGTGCCGTACGCCGCGATCGTCGCCCTGGTCGCCGCCATCGCCCCGACCGCGCTCCATGCGGTCGTACGCGCGGTGACCTCCCAGCTGATCATGGTGTGGGGCTACTACACCTGGGGCCCGATGGTCACCTTCTCCTCGACCCCCACCATGGCCACGCACTACGCGGAAAAATGGACCCAGGTCGCCTTCACGGCGGTCCCGGTCGCGGCGCTGGCCGCCTACGCCGTGGGCTGGTCGGCGCGCAGCCTGCTGAAGGGCCGGTCCCGTTCGGCCACCCGCCCCGCGGGGCCCGCGGCGCGCAGGACGACATCGAGGGCCGCGTCCGGATCGGCGGCGTAGCAACTGCTGAACCAGGCCATGTTCGCCTCGACGACGGCCCACCGGGGCCCGTCGCCCCCGGCCGACATGAGACCGACGTCAACGACGACCGCGCTGGGCAGCGTGTGCCCTGCGGCGTCGGTCAGCCGGGCGGCGAAGTCGAGGATTGCGGCGCGCTGCGGGTGCTCGTCGAGCGGCACGGCGTCGAGGCGGCCGAAGACGGCGTACTGGCTGCCCGTACGCACTTCTCCGTCCAGCAGGAACAGGCGCACTTCGCAGTGCCAGGCGACGACTTCGCTGATCTGTACCGGCGTGCACGACGACAGCCCGGGCCCGGCGGGCAGACGGCTGCCGTCGCCGTAGACGGCCGCCGGAAAGCTCTTGGCGGTGGGCGGCTTCACGAAGGCGGGGACCGCGAGCGCGCGGGCTTCGGCCAGGGTGGCGGTACGGATCGCGCGGCCGGAGAACGCGCGGGGCAGCTCGGCGAGCCATTCGTCGGCCGGCTCCAGCAGACACAGCCCCAGCCGGTCGCGGACCCGCGCGGCGAAGAGCGGGCCTCCGTAGTAGTGGGTCGCCCCGGCACCCCCGCCGCAGAGGTCCGCCGGATCCGCACTCGGCGGGAGGGTCTCCACCCGCATGCCCCGTCGCCGGGCCGCGGCTGCCAGCAGTTCGGCCGTGGAGGAGTGTCGCGGCGCGAGTGCCAGCCGGGCGGCCGGGTGGGCGGTGGGCACGGGAAGGCTCCAATCTGCCCATAGTGCGGGATAGTGACCACAGCTCAGGAGCCGATCGTTCCGGTTTGGTTCCAGAGCTTCCGTGCGCCCTGCTGGGCGGCTTGTCGGTGTGCAGATAATAGGGGCCGCGTTCGGGCGGGGCGGGCCCTGTGGCCGTTGCCGCCGGAGCGCGCGGTACGTGCAAGAACACCCGGAACACCGATGGGGGCGTCAATGAACGCTGAGCTGATGGACGACGAGCTGCGGGCGGGTGCGGCGGCACCCGTCGTACGGCGGCGGTGGCAGCGGGCCCGCCGGGCGGCCGTCGTCGCGGCCCTGGCGCTGGGCGCCTCCCTGCTGGTCTCCCCGGCCTCCGCCCAGGCGACGGAGCAGGCCCGTCCGGCCGCCGCCGTCGCCACGGTGGAGCGTCAGGCCGGGACCGCTGCGGGGGCGGAGCGCACGGGCGCCGCGTCCGCGCTGCAGGCCTCGCACGGGCACGGGTCCGCCAAGAGCCACGTGACCACGGCGGCGAAGAAGCCGAAGAAGGACAAAAAGAAGAAGAAGGGCTTCTTCAAGAAGCTCGGCATCTTCATGATCATCGTGATGATCCTGGTCTTCGTCTTCGTGATCGCCATGATCATTCTGGCGATCGTCCTGATCCGCAAGGCCCTCAAGCGCCGTCGCCCCTGAGCCGAGCGACGGAAACACGCGTGCGGGGCGGCCGGGCCGCCCCGCACGCGGCCGTCAGCGGACGGTCTGGTCGCCGTCCGGCACGTCCTCGACGGTCACCAGGGCCCGGGGCTGCCCGAGACCCTGGGCCACCGCCGCGGCGATGCCGCCGGGGTCCGGCGACTGCGGGAAGGGCACGGCCTCCCCGTCCCCGTAGCTCTCGATGGCCTTGACGAAGTAGCTCGGGTCCCAGGCCCCCACCGCGCCCCTGACCTCGACCGCGCGCACCGGCCGGCTCCCGGCCTTGCGCTTCAGCTCGGACAGGATGCGGTCGGAGCGGAGTTCGCCGGGCACCTGGAAGAGGCTGGCGTGGGCGCCCACGAGGCCGCCGTCGCGCAGCCGGACGGTCACCGTCAGGCAGCTGGTCACGCTCGGGTAGAGGATCGCGCCGCCCCGGGCGGCCTCGGCGACCTGCCCCTCGGTGATCCTCACGGGGGCGGTCACGCCGCCCTCGGCCCCGGCCGCCGCCACGGCGACGGCCCGCGCCGGTGGCTGGGCCGCCTCCGCGACCGTCCCGGCCGCCGTCTGCGCGGCCACGAGGACGGCCACGGCGGCCGCCGCCCGCTTCACCCTCAGAGCGGATACCGAAGCCGGACCGGGCGCCGGAGCTTCTGTCGTCGAGACGTCTGTTATCGCATTCACACGATCATTCTGCTCGTACGCCCTCAGACCGCCGACTCCGGGCCGAAACGGCTGCGGACCGCGATCTGGACCTCGTCCTCCTCGGCCGGATCCGCGGCGAGCCGGCGCAGCTGCTCGACGACGCGGGCGTCGGCGGTCGCCGCGTGGTGCGCGGCGAGCTCCCGGGTGCTCTCCTCGCAGTCCCACAGGCACTCGACCGCGAAGCCCTTGGCGAACGACGGGTCGGTCGCGGCCAGCGCCTTCGCCGTGCGGCCGCGCAGGTGCGAGGACGACGTCTCGCGGTAGATGTGCCGCAGGACGGGCGCGGCGCAGGTGATCCCCAGCCTCCCGGCGCCCGGCACGAGGTCCCACAGGACCGGCGCGTCGGGCCCCTCGGCCCGGACGGTGCGGCGCAGGGCGCCGAGGACGAGCGCCGCGTCGTAGGGGGCGCCGCGGGAGGCGAGCATGCCGGCCGCCGCGCCGCCGAGGGCGTCGCTGCGGTGGATCCAGACGCGGGCCCGTTCCAGGGCCGCCGTGCCGCGCATCCGCTCGAAGGCGGTGACGGCGGCGTCGGCCACGAGCTCGCCGGGCTCGGCCGCGGCGGTCTCGATGAGGTCGAGCGCCTGGGGGTCGTCGTGCTCGGCGAGATAGCGGAGGGCGGTGGCGCGGGCGCCCTCGGGGCCGAAGGCGGCGGCCTCGATGATCTCCAGCCGGTCCTCCGGGCCCGCCACGGCGTTCAGACAGCGGGTCGCCGGGACGTGGCGCAGCTGGACGGGGTGCAGGCCGAGGCCTTCCTGGGCCCAGTCGAGGACCTCGCGCACGCTCCAGCCGGGCCGTGGGCCCGTGGGCCGCAGCTGGCGCTGCCAGCGGTCGAAGGAGCCCTGTTCCTGTGCGGCGCGCACCCGGTCCGCGGTCGCGGGCGACTGGGCGGCATCGGCCCACAGCCGCCAGGGGCGGGGCTCGAAGGCGTCGCGCACGGCCGCGGCGAGCGCCTTGTCGCCCTCCGGGCCGGCCGGGAAGCGGGCGAGGATGCTCTCGCCCAGGGCGAGCAGGCCCGCGTCGTCGTCGCGCAGGGCGAGCTCGTCGAGGGCCCAGGCCCAGTTGGCTCCCGAGATCGCGTACCGCCGCAGCAGCAGGAGGGCGTCCTGCCGGCCGTACGAGGCGAGGTGGCCGAGGACGGCGAGGGCGAGCCCGGTGCGCTCCTCGGCGGTGTCGAGGAGGTCCTCGGCGTCGAAGAGGTGCCGGTCGATCTCGTCGAGCCCGGCGTCGAGGTCCAGACACAGGCGCGCGTAATAGAGGGAGCGGTTCTCCACCTGCCAGTCGCGCCTGGGGTCGCTGAGGAGGCAGTGGTGGAGCGCCGCGAGCGCCTCCGCCCGCGGCGCCGCGAGGGCATGCAGGGTCCCGTCGCCGCGGCCTCGCTGAAGGAGGCCGAGCAGGGTGCCGCTGGGCGCTATGTCTGGATCGAACATGGGGTCAGCATCCGGTGCGGGGAGTCGGCTGGCAACGGGATTTCCGTCGTCCGGCATTCTTGCCGGTGTCCACCGGTGCTATGCGTGGTGAACAGGGGGAACTCGAGGTCGGTCGAGCGCCCCGCAGCCTACCTGGAGTGAGGGATTCCGCCGAGCCCTGTCCGATTTGCCCGCTCCTCGACCACTCCGCCCCCACCCGGACCGGCCGCACTTCCCGTAATTGCCCGGCTACACCCAAGGGGAAGCTTCGCCGTCACTTCGTCCTGCCGAAGGCATATGCCTTGGACACCACCGGATCGGGTGTTGCCAAAGCCCTTACAGGCCCTCGCTCGCTGTGCAACAGTCGTTACCGGCCCACCCCGCGGACCCTACGGAGCCGGCCGCACCGCGCCCCCCAATCGGAGTACGAGATGCCGTCCCCCCTCCACGCGGACTCCTCCGCAGCTCAGCCGCCCGAGCACGGCACGGTCGACGCCCTCATCTCACAGACCCGCGAGCTGCGCGGCGGGCTCGACGCCGTGCGGCGCGAGGCGGCGGGCCCGCAGGAGCCGGATGAAGCCCGGCGGCGCTGGCACCGTGCCCTGTGCGACCTGGCCGCCCACCACCTCGACGATCTCGGTGAGCACCTCGGCCGGCTGCGCGAGGGCCCGCCCGCCCCCGGCCCGGTCGACGCTCCGGGCACGGTGCGCACCACCGTGCCGGCGCCCGCGGCCCCGGCCGGCACGGCCCCGGCCCGGGCCGGCAGCGCCGAATGGAACCTCCTGACCGACGAGGCCACCTGGTCCGACGAGCTGTTCGTGCTGTTCGGCCGCAGTCCCGAGGACGGCCCGCTCACGCTGGACGAGCTGCCCTCCTGGCTGCTTGAGGAGGACCGCGGCCTGCTGACCGCGATGGTCACCGGCTGCCTGGTGGACGGCAGGCCCGTCGACGGCGAGTTCCGCATCCTGCGCGGCGACGGCTCGGTCCGCACGGTGCACATGATGGGCGAGCCCGTCCTCGGCGCCGACGGCTCCACGGCCTCCATGTGGGCCGTCTTACGGGACGTCAGCGATCTCCGCCGCAGCCGCGATGCGGTGGAGGAGACGTGCCACTCACTGCAGCGCCGGGAGTATCTCGCCCAGGCCGAGCGCCGGCTCGCGGTCGAGCTGCAGGAAGCCGTGCTGCCGCCGTGGCGCGGCTCCCTGCGATTCCCCGAGGGTGGCACCCCCCGGTCCGACGGCTCGCCCGGCGCGCTCGACCTCGCCGCTCACTACCTCCCTTCCGCCAGCAGCGCCCTCATCGGGGGCGACTGGTTCGATGCCCTGCGGCTGCCAGGGGGGCAGACCCTGCTCAGCGTCGGCGGTCTCACCGGGCACGGCGCCGCGGCCACCTCCGGCATGGCCATGCTGCTGGGCGCACTGCGCGGCATGGCCGTGACCGGCGCCGAACCCGCCCCGCTCATGGGCTGGCTCAACCACCTCCTCGACGCCTCCGCTCAGCCCGCCCTGGGCAGCGCCGTCTGCTGCCGCTACGACCCCGCGACCCGCACGCTGACCTGGTCCCAGGCCGGCCACCCCGCTCCCCTGCTCTTCCGCCGGGGGAAGGGCCGTGCGCTGCAGCCGCCCGAGGGCATGCTGCTCGGAGCCGTATCGGATGCCGCGTACGGACAGGCGGAGGAGCTCCTGGAGCCCGGTGACGTCCTTCTGCTGCACACCGACGGACTCTCGCCCCACAGCGCCGGACCCTTCACCGGGACCGTCACCGACCGCCTGCTGGACTTCGCCCCCCGGTTCGCCACGGCGAAGTGCGCACAGGAGTGCGTACGGGCCGTGCTGGAGGAGTTCGGCGGCAAGGAGCGCGAGGACGACGCCTGCCTGTTGATCGGGCGCGTCAACGGCTGAGGTCGTCGGCGTGCACCGGCGGGGAGCCGTCGGAGAGTCCGCACCCGCAGAGGGGCGTACCCGGCGGCGCCTTACACCGCCGTCCCCTTTCCGGCGCTGCCGCCCTTCTTCGGCTGTGCCTTGGGAGCCTTGGGCAGCGCCTGCTTGATCTCCTGCCGGAGATCCTCGATCCGGGCGTATCCCGCGTACTTCCCGGTCAAGCGGTACATCTCGCGGAGCCGGTCCCAGGTGCGGTGCGAGGAGGTCTCCCCGATCGACACCAGGGCCAGCCGGGCGTAGGTGTCCGCCTGCTCGGGGTCGTTGCTGATGAAGCAGGCGGAGGCCATGGAGATGTAGTCGAAGATCATCGACCGCTGGTGGCCGCTTCTGCGCAGTGCCAGCGCCTCCTTGGCGTGCTGCTGGGCGATGGCCGCGGCCCCGGGGTCGTGCTCGGCGAGCGTGCGGTACGCCAGGGCCTGCATGCCGTGCAGGTCCGCCTCGTCGAAGTGCTGCATCCAGCTCGGGGGCGGCACGTCCCGCTTGTCGGAGATGAACAGCTCCTCCGCCTCGCCGAGGGTGCGCCGCATGGCCTGGCCCCGGCCCATCGAGGCCTGTGCCCAGGCCTCGATGGTGTAGAGCATGGCGCGGGTGCGCGGCAGGGTCTCGTCGCCGGAGCCGGATTTGGCGAGCGTCATCAGATCGAGGGCGTCGTCGGGCCGGCCGAGGTGCACCATCTGACGGGCCGCGCGGGAGAGGGCCTCGCCCGCGCGGGGCCGGTCGCCCCCCTCGCGGGCCGCGTGGGCGGCGATGACGAAGTACTTCTGGGCGGTGGGTTCGAGTCCCACGTCGTGGGACATCCAGCCGGCGAGCACGGCGAGGTTCGCGGCGACACCCCAGAGCCTGCGCTGCAGGTGATCGGGGTGGTGGTAGGAGAGCATGCCCCCCACCTCGTTGAGCTGGCCGACCACTGCCTTGCGCTGCAGGCCGCCGCCGCGGGCGGCGTCCCAGGCGCGGAACACCTCGACCGAGCGCTCCAGGGCGTCGATCTCGGTGGAGCCGACCGGCGCGGCCTCGTAGCGGTCGAGCCCGGCGTTTTCGGTGTGGACGGCATTGCTGCGCAGCGGATCGTCGAAACGGGGGGAGTCGGAGGCGAGGACCGGATCGGAGTGCAGCCAGTCGTGCATGGCGCTGCTGAGTGCTGAGCCTGCGGCGAGCGCGGCGCCCGCACCCACCAAGCCGCGTCGGTTGAGCATGAGGTCCATTCCCGTGAATTCGGTGAGGACCGCGGCCGTCCGCTCGGGGGGCCAGGGGAGGCCGTCCGAGGACTGCCCCCTCCCCGCGCGCCCCCGCCGACCGAACCCGAGGTCCTCGATGGTCACGACACGGCCGAGTCGCTCGGTGAAGAGGGCTGCCAGCACCTTGGGCACGGGATCGCGCGGGGACTCCCCCATGTCGATCCAACGCCGCACCCGCGAGGTGTCGGTCGCCAGCTGCGGGTGGCCCATGACGGCCGCCTGCCGGTTCACGAGCCTCGCCAGTTCGCCCTTGGACCATCCGGCCAGGCCGAACAGATCCGCGAGGCGGGTGTTGGGTTCCCTCGTCACGTCAAGCCCCCAGGTTCTCGGCTGACTTGAAGGTAGCGGGCCGTCATGGGCCAGGCGAGTATTCGCCAGGGTTCGCCAGGGTCCGCCACATGGTGTGCCACCCGCGGGCGGGTGTGATGTAGGAACGCGCCACCCCGGTCGCCGTCGGTCAGCCATCGGTCGGCCGCCAGCAGGCCGCCGGACGGCTGTCGGTCGGCTGTCGGTCGGCCGTGAGTCGGCCTCAGTCGGCAGGGAAACCGGCCGGTACCACTGGGAACGCCCAGGAACGCCCGAAAGGCTGTCCGAAGGCGGTCCGGGCGGCCGGCCGCGGACCACGTGCATTCCCCAGGGTGCACGCCGGCCCGGAGACCGGGGTAGCGCGCAACTCGTCGGCACACGAAGGGATCCGTTCCGCTCATGTATGCAGCCTCGTCCTCCGTGTCCGCCCCGCCCCCGAAGGCAGCCCCCGCGGCGTGGGAGGGGTCGAGGTCCGGCCCCCAGGGCGCGCAGCTGCGCACGGCGATCGCCGCGGTGCACCGCATCTGCCCGGAGTTCAACGCCGTCCAGGTCCTGCGCCGCAGCGGGCGCTCGGTCCTGCTGGTCGGCTCCACAGGCCGCACCACAGCAGTGGCCAAGTGTTTACTGGACCACTCACCAGCCTGGACCGAGCGGTTCCGGCATGAAATAGCTACATACCGTGCGTTCGTCCGCCACCGTCCGCCGGTGCGGGTGCCGCGGCTCATCGCCGCGGACCCCGACAACTGCACGCTGGTGATCGAGCGCATGCCCGGGCGTCCCGCCGCCCTGCAGCGGCACCCTTCGGAGGCGCCGCCCCGTGCGGATGTGCGGGCCGCGCTCGGCGCGATCTGCCGGGTCAATCTCTGGCAGCCCCCGGCGGGCATGTTCGACATGCCGCTGGACTACGGCAAGCGCATCGCCCGCTACCACGAGCTGGGCCTGCTGACCGACCGCGACATGGGCGACCTGCAGAAGCTGCTGTACGGGCTGGCGCACGTCCAGGGCCAGTTCTGCCACGGCGACGCCCAGCTGTCGAACATCCTTCTGGCCCCCACCGGCCCCGTGCTGGTGGACTGGGACCAGGCGGGCTGGTATCTCCCGGGTTACGACCTCGCCACGCTCTGGATGGTCCTCGGCGACGCCCCGGTGGCGCGCCGTCATATCAGCCAGGTGGCACGGCAGGCCGGCACGGTGCAGCGCGACGCCTTCCTGGTGAACCTCATGCTCGTACTGACCCGTGAGCTCCGTACGTGCGAGACGGCCGTGCAGCGCGCCATGCAGGAGCCGGCCCCGGCGACGCCCGGCGCGGCGGATTCCGGTGAGGAGCAGCGGCTGCTGCTGCGCCGTCTGCACGACGACTGCGCGCTCGCCAGGCGCGCCGTCCGAGCGGCGGTCGGCACCCGCTGATCCACCGCCTCCGCCCCTCCGCGACACGCCGCGCACGCTGCGCGGCGTGTCGCCGTCTTTCCCGGAGGGAAGGTGCCGGGACGCAAGAGGCGCATCAGCAGCCGTGGGCAACATGCATCGCAGCAGCATGATTGACGGAACGTCCGCCAGAGGCTACCTCTGGTTACGTCCGGTCCCGCACGCCCGATCGCGCCCCGGACCGTCCCGCGCGTGGCACGGGCCCGCCCCGAGGAGGCTGCATTGCGAGGATCCGCTCCCCGACCGTGGACCGCCGCCCTCAGACCCCGGCGACGAAGACGGGCCGCTTTCAGCGCGGCCGGAGTCCTGGCCTCGGCCGTCCTGCTCCTGCCCCTCGCGCCCGAGGCGGCGACCGCCACGGACCGTCAGCCGCGCTCCGGCGCACTGCAGCAGGCCTTCGCCGAGGCCTCCCGTGAGTACGGGGTGCCGCAGAGCGTGCTGCTGGGGGTCTCCTATCTGCAGTCCCGCTGGGACGCCCATGGCGGTGCCCCGAGCGTCACCGGCGGCTACGGCCCCATGCACCTCACCGACGCCGCCCATGCCCTGGCGGAGGCGCCGCACCACAGTGACGGCCGCGAGGACGCCCGGGGCGACGGCGCCCGCCCGGTCCCCCGATCCGTCCGGCCGGCCGCCCTGCCGGCGGGCGAGGTCCCGGCGCGGCTGCGCACGCTGGAGCGGGCCGCGCAGGTGTCCGGCCTGTCGCGCGAGGCGCTGCGCCGGGATCCCGCGGCGAACGTCAAGGGGGGTGCCGCTTTGCTCGCGGCCGCCCAGAAGCGGCTGGGGCTGCCCCTGAGTGAGGATCCCGCCGACTGGTACGGCGCGGTGGCGGGCTATCCGGGCTCCTCGGACACGGCGTCGGCCGCCGCCTTCGCCCGTGACGTCTTCGACGTGATGCGCTCGGGCGAGCGGCGCACCACCGACGCGGGCCAGCGGGTCGCCCTGCCGCGCAGCCCGCGGCTGGCCGGGCGCACCGAGCAGGTGCGGCGGCTGGGCCTGTCGGCCGCCCCGGAGGAGGGGACCGAGTGCCCGCGGACGGTGGCCTGTGAGGCGATTCCGGCTCCGTACGAGAAGTTGCAGGGCGACAATTACGGCAATCACGATCTGGCCGACCGCCCGGTCTCGCAGAAGACCGAGTTCATCGTCATCCACGACACCGAGGGGTCCTGGGAGACGACGATCAAGCTGGTGAAGGACCCGGCCTACGTCTCGTGGAACTACACCGTGCGCTCCGCGGACGGGCACATCGCCCAGCACGTGCCCACGAAGGACGTGGCCTGGCACGCGGGCAACTGGTACGTGAACTCCAAGTCGGTCGGCATCGAGCACGAGGGCTTCCTCGCCCAGCCCGACGCCTGGTACACGGAGGAGATGTACCGCACGTCGGCCCGCCTGGTGCGGCACCTGGCGCAGCAGTTGCGGATCCCCCTGGACCGCCGGCACGTCCTCGGTCACGACAACGTGCCCGGCACGACGCCCTCGACCATCAGGGGCATGCACACCGACCCCGGTCCGTACTGGGACTGGGCACACTACTTCGATCTGATGGGCAGGCCGTTCCACCCCACGGGCGGCGCGTCCGGCGGCATGGTGACCATCCTTCCGGACTACGAGGAGCATCAGATCGCCTACACCGGCTGCACGAGCCCGGCCAAGCCCTGCGCGCCGCACGGCTCGGGCGCGGTGCGGCTGCACACGGCGCCGAGCGAGAAGGCGCCGCTGGTGAAGGACGCCGGGCTGCGCCCGGACGGGAGCGCGACCACGATCGACGTCAATGACACGGGTGCCCGTGCCTCGACGGGCCAGCAGTTCGCGGTGGCGGGGCGCAAGGGCTCCTGGACGGCGATCTGGTATCTGGGGCAGCGGGCGTGGTTCCGCAACCCGTGGTCGCAGCCGACCGCCGTCAACGCCTTCGGCCCGGTGGTCACTCCGAAGGAGGGGCTGGAGGAGATCGCGGTGTACGGGCGTGCCTATCCGGAGGCGGAGGCCTATCCCCCGGGTGTCCCGGTGCAGGCCCTGGCGCCGCTGCCGTACAAGCTGCTCGCCGGGCAGGCGTACGCGGCCGGGCCGCGGGTGCGGAGCGAGTACCTGTGGGCGAAGACCTTCGATCCCGCCGGCCACAAGGTAATCAGAGGCAAGGACGCGTACTACGAAATCCAGTTCGGGCACCGGGTGGCCTTCGTGAAGGCTTCCGATGTGACGGTGCGGCCCTCGAACGAGTAGTCCGGCGCGGGAAAGGCCGCGAGGAAGGCCGCCAGGAAGAGCGCGATCACGACCGCAGCCTCATCCGCAACGATGACGGAGCCCGGTACGGCGTCTGCCGTGCCGGGCTCCGGTACGTGTGCGTGTGCGGCGCGGGGGCTCGCGCAGGTGCGTGGCGTCAGGCCGTCTGGAACATCTCGGCGGGCAGCGGCTTGAGGAGCTGGTAGAGCTCGTCGGTGATGGGCCGGTCCCAGCTGGCGATGGTGACGAGGACGCCGTCGCTGCGGTCGAACTGGGTGCAGGAGATGCGGCCTTCGGAGCACTTGATGCGGCGGACGATCAGCAGATTGTCCTCGTGCATGACCGGGATGTCCTCGGTCTCCAGCACCTCCACCGGCTCGTCGTTGCCGAGGGCCTGGAGGAGCTGCGTGACCTCGAAGGGCACCTGGCCCTCCTCGAGCTCGCGCACCGGGGAGCCCTCGGGCATATTGCCGATGATCATCGCCGGTCCGCGCCCGCCGAAGAGGTCGTAGCGCAGGAAGACACCCTGGCAGCTGCCGTCGGGCGCGGGCAGCAGCCCGGCCCCGAGATCGCCCGGCCAGTCCCCCGGGTCCATGGCCAGGACGTCGAAGTCCGGCCCGGTGGGCGTGGCGCTGCGGCGGCGGAGGAAGGACATGCCCACATCGTACGTGCCCGGGGCCCCGGCGTGGCGCCGGGGAGAGCTTCGGCACGGCCGTCAGCCGGGGCGCCGGAGGGTGTCCAGGTGGCGGCGGATGGTCTGCCGGAGGACGTCCGGAGTGAGCGTGGCGGGCTGGAGGACGGCCTGGAAGGTGAGGCCGTCGAGCAGGGCCGCCAGGCGCAGGCTCTCCGCGCCGGTGTCCAGGTCGTCCGGCAGGGCGCCCGCCTCCCGGGCGCCGCTCAGGACGCGGGCCACGAGGGTGCGCAGCCCGTCCTGCAATGCCAGGGCGTGGGGCAGCAGTCCGGGCCGGGTGCGGGCCGCGGTGGCGAAGGCGATCCACAGGACGGCCTCCTCGTGGCGCTCCGGGTCGAGCGGGAGGAACTCGGCGAGCAGCTCTTCGGCCCCCGCGCCGCGCTCGGCTGCGGCGGAGGGATCGAGGAGCCGGTCGACGCGGGCACGGACGCGGCGTTCGATGCGGCCGGTCAGCTCCTCCATGGCGAAGATCACCAGTTCGTCGTGGTCGCCGAAGTAGTGGCGCACCGAACCGATGGCGAGGCCCGCTTCCTCGGCGACGTTGCGCAGGGAGGCGGCCTCCAGGCCGCGCCGTCCGACGACGCGCAGGACGGCTTCGGCGACGGCTCTGCGGCGCGCGCCGGGGTCGACGATCTTCGGCATGTTGGCTTTATAGCACGACCGAGCTACCATCTTTTTTGGCGCGACCGTGCCAAATAAAACAGGCTCGGAGGGAGTGGCGGGTGAACGGCTGGCTGCTGACGGCGATCGTCGCCGTGGTGGTGATCGTCGTGGTGATCAAGCGACTGAAGGGGGAACCGCTCAACGCGCGCGATCTGCTGGCACCGCCGGTCGTCCTCATCGCCGTCGGTGCCGTATCCCTGGCGAAGGCGCAGCAGGTCACGGGGGCCGACCTGGCCTGGGTGGCCGCCGGCGCCCTCCTGGGCTGCGGGCTGGGCGCCGTGCGCGGGGCCACCGTCCAGCTCTCCGAGCGGGCCGGTGCGCTCTGGCAGCGCTACACGGGCCGGACGTTCCTGGTCCTCGCCGGATCCGCGGTGATCATGGGTGGGTTCGGCCTGCTCGCCGCTCGCGCGGGCGTGCCCGAGGCCGCCCGGCCGATCCAGCTGAACATCGGCGTCAGCTTCCTCGGCGAGGCGCTGGTCATCGGCGCGCGGGGCCTGGCGAGCGGAGTGCCCTTCGCCCCCGAGCGCCCGCGCCGCTGACGCTGCCCGCTGCCCGCTGCCGCGAGCGTTCCGGAAGGCGGGCCTTCCGCTGCGGAACGCGCCCTGAAGCCCGCCCGGACGCAGCTTGTGGGGGCACTGTCCGGGCGGACCGGTACGGCCGAAGACACCGCCGCGGGCGCACGCTACCAGGCAGGGGCGAACTCTCCTTTTCCGGAAAACACCGGCCTGGAGCAAATGAGTGAATTCCCGAAACTTCCGTTATGAGCCCGAGTTACTCAGATCGCTTCCCTGTCTGTGAGAGGCAGCTAATCGATCGAAAGGCACAGACGTGCTCAAGAAGGTACTCACGACGGCCGCCGTGGCAGCCACCGCTGTCGGCACCATGGCCGGCCCGGCCATGGCGATCGGCAACGATCAGGACGTCGCCAACGGCAACGCTTCGCACACCGGTTACGGCAACACGAAGACCGGCGGCAAGGAAAGCCCGCAGATGAGTCTGATCCAGGGCACGCTCAACAAGCCGTGTCTCGGCATCGGCAAGATCGGTGTCCAGTCGCTCCTCGCGCTGATCAACATCGGCGTCCAGGACGTGCCGATCCTCACGTCCCAGCAGCAGCAGCAGTGCACCGACAACTCGACGATCAGCGACGGCGACGACCCGCTGTCGCACATCCTCGACGAGATCCCGATCATCTCGGGCAACGGCTCGGGCAACAAGGGCGGCGGCCACCCCGGCCTGCACGGCCTGCACGGCGGCCACCCCGGCTTCGGCGGCCACTGAGCCGCGCCGTCGCCGGACGGATCTCCCCCTGTCTCGGGTGCACGGGCCCCGGGGCAGGGGGATTCCCCTGTCCAGGGGGCCGCGCACACCGCAGGTCAGGGCGGTGGGCGCCGGTTCCCGGCAGGGTCGTATACGATGACGGCGTGACTATGCTCGTCAAACGCCGCCACGTGGACCTCCTCCGCGTCACGAGCATGTCCTGTCGCCGCTACGGCTGATCTTCCTTCCCGCCCAGCCCTTTCCCCGGGCCGTGGCCTGCTTTTCCTTCTTCTTTCTCCTGCCCTTCCCGGCACCGCTCCGCCCTGCCCGCGTACCCGCGGCGGTGGAGCGGCGGTCCGGCGCACCGCCGTACGGACATTCCGGGCTCTCACGCTGTGGACGACCTCATGAGCAACAACCTTCCCGTTCTCGACCTCTCCGCCGCCTCCGCCGGTCCGGAGGCCCGTGCCCGCTTCCACGAGGAGCTGCACTCGGCCGCCCGCGACGTGGGCTTCTTCCACCTCACCGGCCACGGCGTCACCGAGGCCGAGACCGCCGACCTGTGGCGCACGATGCGCGAGTTCTTCGCTCTCCCCGAGGCCGACCGCCTGTCCGTCAGCAACCTCAACTCCCCGCACTTCCGGGGCTACACCCGCATCGGCGACGAGCGGACCGGCGGCAGCCGGGACTGGCGCGACCAGCTCGACATAGGCGCTGAGCGCCAGGCGCGCGTGCCGGGCGCCGACGAGCCGGGTTACTGGTGGCTGGAGGGCCCGAACCAGTGGCCCGCGGCCCTCCCGGAGCTGCGCACGGCCGCGCTGCGCTGGATCGACCGGCTGAGCGGGGTGGCCGAGCGCCTGCTGCACGAGCTGCTGGCCGCGATCGGCGCCCCGGAGGACTTCTACGACAAGGCCTTCGCCGACCGTCCGCATCTGCACCTGAAGCTGGTCCGCTACCCCGGCAGCGCCCCGGACGGCGCCGGCCAGGGCGTGGGCGCCCACAAGGACTACGGCTTCCTGACCCTGCTGCTGCAGGACGAGGTCGGCGGCCTCCAAGTGGAGGGGCCCGACGGGTCGTTCGTCGACGTGCCGCCGGTTCCGGGCGCGTTCGTCATCAACCTCGGCGAGCTGCTGGAGGTGGCCACGAACGGCTACCTGAAGGCGACCAACCACCGCGTGGTCAGCCCGTCCGGCACCCGCGAGCGCTTCTCGGTCCCGTTCTTCTACAACCCGCGCCTGGACGCCCGCATCGAGCCCGTGCCCTTCGCGCACGCCGACCGGGCCCCGGGCGTCACCCAGGACGACCGCAACCCGCTGTTCGCGGAGTACGGCCGCAACGAGATCAAGGGCTGGCTGCGGGCCCACCCGCAGGTGGCCGCCCGCCACCACGCCGCCCTGCTGACGGAGGGCACCCCCGTGGGGTGATGGACCATCAGGTGAGGTCGAACTCGCCCTCGCGCGCGCCGAGTACGAACGCCCGCCAGTCCCCGGGGGTGAAGACCAGCGCGGGGCCGTCCGGATGGCGTCCGTTGCGCAGGGCGATGAAGCCTTCGACGAAGGCGATCTGGACATCGCCGGTCCCCTGACTGCTCGACTGCCAGGCGGCGTTGCCGAGGTCGAGCTCGGGCGCGATGTCGCCCGCCGGTCGTTCGGTCATGCTCTTCGCCACTGCTGGAGCTCCTCCCGGTCGTCGTCCCGCGCCCACCCTAGCGAGCACGGCGTGCGCCGGACAGGCCGCGCGGCGGCGAACGCTCCTCCGCGCGCTCCTTCAGGTGGTGGGCGGCCGGTCCCCCACCACCCACATGGAGAAGAACTGCGCGCCCCCTCCGTAGGCGTGGCCGAGTGCCGTGCGGGCGCCGTCGACCTGGTGCTCCCCCGCCCTCCCCCGCACCTGCAGGGCGGCCTCGGCGAAGCGGATGAGGCCGGAGGCGCCGATGGGGTTGGTGGACAGCACGCCGCCCGAGGGGTTGACGGGCAGCTCGCCGTCCAGCTCCGTGGCCCCCGAGACGGTGAGCTTCCAGCCCTCGCCCTCGGCGGCGAAGCCGAGGTTCTCCAGCCACATCGGCTCGTACCAGCTGAAGGGCACATACAGTTCGGCGGCGTCGATCTGGTGCCGCGGGTCGGTGATGCCCGCCTGCCGGTAGACCTCGGCGGCGCAGTCGCTCCCCGCGCGCGGGGAGACGAAGTCCTTGCCGGCGAAGAGCGTGGGCTCGCTGCGCATGGCGCCGCCGTGCACCCAGGCGGGCGGGTGGGGGGCGCGTGCGGCGCCCCGGCGGTCGGTGAGGACCATCGCGCAGGCGCCGTCGGAGGAGGGGCAGGTCTCGGAGTAGCGGACCGGGTCCCACAGCATCGGCGAGGACTGCACCCGCTCCAGCGTCAGGTCGTGCTCGTGCAGATGGGCCCACGGGTTCTTCAGGGCGTTGCGGCGGTCCTTGTAGGCGACGAGCGAGCCGACGCCGGCGGGGGCGCCGCTGCGGCGCATGTACGCCCGTACATGCGGGGCGAAGAACCCCCCGGCACCGGCCAGCAGGGGCTGCTGGAAGGGGACCGGGAGGGACAGGCCCCACATGGCGTTGGACTCGGACTGCTTCTCGAAGGCCACGGCGAGCACGGTCCGGTGGACGCGGGCCGCGACGAGGTCGGCGGCGACGAGGGCCGTCGAGCCGCCGACCGACCCGGCGGTGTGCACCCGCAGGACGGGCTTGCCCGCGGCGCCGAGGGCGTCGGCGAGGCAGAGCTCGGGCATCATCACGCCCTCGAAGAAGTCGGGGGCCTTGCCGAGGACGACGGCGTCGGTGTCCGCCCACGACAGTCCCGCGTCCTCCAGGGCCCGCGCGGCGGCCTCGCGGACGAGCCCGGCCAGGGAGACGTCCCGGCGGGCGGCGGCGTGCTTGGTCTGGCCGATGCCGATGACGGCCACGGGTTCCCTGTTCACGCGTTCCCCGCTCACCGGGTCTCCCCCTCCAGTACGGCGACGAGGTTGTGCTGCAGGCAGGGCCCGGACGTGGCGTGGGCGAGGGCCCTGTCCGAGGCGCCCCGGTGGATGCGGGCGGCGGCCTCGCCGAGGCGGATCAGACCGGTGGCCATGACGGGGTCGGCGGCGAGCGCGCCCCCGGAGGGGTTGACCGCGACGGTGCCGTCCAGGCGCAGCGCCCGGCGCAGGACGACCTCCTGCGAGGTGAAGGGGGCGTGGAGCTCGGCCGTGTCGACGGGGGCGCGGAAGGCCCCGGCGCGTTCGGCGGCGAGCCGGGTGGACGGGGAGTCGGTGAGGTCCCGCAGGCCCAGCGCCTGGGCCTCGATGCGGTGGTCGATGCCCCGGATCCAGGCGGGGCGGTCGCACATGCGGCGCGCGGTGTCGCCGGCGGCGAGGACGACGGCGGCCGCCCCGTCGGTGACGGCCGGGCAGTCGCCCGCGCGCAGGGGCCGTACGACGTAGCGGTCCGCGGGGGCCTCGTCGCCGCCCCGGTGGGCGAGGGCCGCCAGGGCCTCCTCGTCGGTGTGGCCGGCGTCGATGAGGGCCTGGGCCTGGAGGGCGGCCAGGGAGACGGAGTCGGGCCACAGGGGGGCCACGTAGTAGGGGTCGAGCTGGCGGGTGAGGACGTCCCGCAGGGGGCCGGCGGAGGGCTTTCCGTGGGCGTAGACGAGGGCGGTGCCGGCCCGGCCGGTGAGGATCTTCACCCAGGCTTCGTAGAGCGCCCAGGCGCCGTCCGTCTCGACGTGGGACTCGGCGACGGGCGGCCAGGCGCCGACGCCGTCGAGGGTCTGGGTGAAGGAGAAGGGGCGGCCGGCGAGGTAGTCGCTCGACCCCGAGCAGGTGAAGTCCGCCTCGCCGGGGGCGAGTCCGGCCTGCTCCAGTGCCCGGTGCAGGACGGGCAGCAGCATCTCCGTCTCGGACAGCCCTTCGGCGGGGCCCCGGTGGTCGCTGCGGGCGAAGGCGACGATCGCGACGTCGCGGGGGGCCGGGCCGCGGTCGCCGTCCGCGTGGCCGGGCTTCACAGCAGCTCCTTGTAGGTGTCGTACGCGGCGTCGGGTTCGCCGGTGGGCCGGTAGTGGTCGGGGTGGCGGCCCTCCGCGCTCCACACGGGCTCGACGCGCAGGCCCATGCGCACCTGGTCATACGGGATGCCGCCGATGCGCCCGTGCAGGGCGAGGTCGGCTCCGTCCAGGGCGATGTGGGCGTAGACGTAGGGGACCTCGATGCCGGCGCCCTTGGCCTTGATGTTGACGACGCAGAAGGTGGTGACGGTGCCGTGCGGGCCGACCTCGACCTGTTCGGTCGCGGCGACGCCGCAGGCGGGGCAGGCGCCGCGGGGCGGGACGTGGACCTTGCGGCAGGAGGGGCAGCGTTCGCCGGTGATCCTGCGCTCGGCAAGGGCCGCGAGGTGGCGGCTCTGGGCCCGGCCGGGCGTGTAGGTGTAGTCGAGACGGGCGGGGGTGACGATGCCCGTGACGGGGTCGGCGAAGACGCCGTCGTGCGGTGCGGCCGCCCGGGGGCCGGCCGCGGCGTCGTCCGCGTGCGGGTCGCAGGGCTCGAAGCAGCCGATGTCGGTGATGGCGCCGGTGCGCTCCGGGGCCCAGCGGATGCGCACGCGCATGCCGGTCCGTACGGCGTGGGGCCCGGGGGCGTCGAGGACGTGCAGGAGGGCGGTGTCGGCGCCGTCGAGGCGGACCAGGACCCAGGCGAAGGGGGTGCGCAGGGGCTGGTTCGGCCGGGGGGCGGGGTTCCACGCCCAGGTGGTGACGGTGCCGGTGGGGGCGACTTCGGCCAGGTCGCGGAGTTCTTCGGCGGTGACGGGGTCGTACTCGACGGGTGGGACGAGGACGCGCCCGTCGTGGGTGCGCACGCCGAGGACCGTGCGCTCGCGCAGGCCGGTGAGGAAGGCGCTCTGCACCGGGCCGAGGGAGCGGGTGAAGGGGAAGGAGACGGTCAGGGGTGCGGTGAGGATCTCCGGCACGGGGGTGCTCCCTTCAGGCGCGCCGGTAGACGGCGGGGCGCTTCTCGGCGAAGGCCCGGGTGCCCTCCTTCGCGTCGGCGCTGGCGAGGACGGGCCGGCCGCGTTCGAGTTCGAGGGCGAGGGCGTCGGCCTCGCCGAGGCCGGCGGCGTCGTGGACGCAGGCCTTGACGGCCTCGACGGCCAGCGGGCCGTTGGCGTTGATCAGCCCGGCCGTCTCCAGCGCCCGCTCCAGGGCGGTGCCGTCGGGGACGACGTGGCCGATGAGGCCGATGCGCGCGGCTTCGGCTGCGCTGTAGGGGCGGCCGGTGAGCAGCATCTCCAGGGCGTGGGTGCGCGGGATCTGGCGCGGGAGGCGGACGGTGGAGCCGCCTACGGGGAAGAGGCCGCGACGCACCTCGAAGAGGCCGAAGACGGCGCTCTCCCCGGCGATGCGGATGTCGGTGCCCTGGAGGATTTCGGTGCCGCCCGCGACGCAGGGTCCCTCGACGGCGGCGATGACCGGTTTGCGCGGCCGGTAGTGGCGGAGCATGGCCTTCCAGTGCAGGTCGGGGTCGGCCTTGAAGCGGGCGCGGTACGGGCCGTCCGCCGGGCCGGGCCGCCCGTGCAGGGCCTTGAGGTCCATGCCGGAGCAGAAGGCCCCGCCCGCGCCGGTGAGGACGACGGAGCGCACGGCGTCGTCCCGGTCGGCCTCCAGCCAGCCGTCGTGGAGCCCGGCCAGCATCGGCAGCGACAGGGCGTTCTTCGCTTCCGGCCGGTTGAGGGTGAGCACCAGCGTGGCGCCGATGCGTTCGACCGTGAGGTGTGCGGTCCCGCTCATGGGTGGCCCTCCCGTCCCGACGACCAGAACAGGGTGCAGGAGGCGTGCCGGGGGTACAAGGGTTTTCTGACTTCCCGTCAGATTTCTTGGGCGGCGTCCCTTCCTCCTTGCCCCGGTCGGCGCTCTAATGGGCCGCGCCCGCCGTTCCCCCGGGCAGGTCGCCCGCCCCTGAACACATCGCCTGCCCTTCGCCCGGACAGGAGGAGACGTGGAGTACAACCTCGCCGATCTCTTCGAGTCGGTCGTGGACGCGGTGCCCGGCCGGGAGGCCCTGGTCCACACGGACCTTCCCGGGAGCGGAGCCGGGCGGCGGCTGACGTACGCGCAGCTCGACGCGGCGGCCAACCGCCTGGCGCACCATCTGCGCGACAGCGGGATCCGCGCCGGGGACCACGTCGGGCTGCACCTGTACAACGGCGTCGAGTACCTGCAGGCGTTCTGGGCCTGCGTGAAGGTCCGGGCGGTGCCGGTCAACGTCAACTACCGCTACGTCGAGGACGAGCTGGCCTACCTCTACCGCGACGCCGACCTCGTGGCGCTGGTCTTCGACGCCGCCTTTACCAGCCGGGTGGCCGCGGCACTGCCCCGTACGGAGCTGCTGCGCCACCTCGTGCGGGTCGGCGCGCCCCCTCCGGACGCTCCCGAACCGGCCCTCGCCCCCGTGCCGTTCACGGAGGCGGAGGCGTCGGGATCACCCCTGCGCGGCTTCGGTCCGCGCTCGGGGGACGACCAGGTCATCATCTACACCGGCGGCACGACGGGCCTGCCCAAGGGCGTGATGTGGCGGCAGGAGGACCTGTTCTTCTCCGGACTGGGCGGCGGGGCGCCCACGGGCGAGCCGGTGGGGCACCCCCGGGAGCTGGCCGCGCGCGTCGCGGAAGGGGGCGAGGGCCTGGTCTTCTTCCCCACCGCGCCGCTGATGCACGGCACGTCCACGCTGACCGCGCTCATCGCCTTCGACTACGGCCAGAAGGTCGTGCTGCACCGGAAGTTCGCCCCCGAGGAGGTCCTGCGCACCGTGGAGCAGGAGAAGGTCACCTGCATCTCGCTGGTGGGCGACGCGATGCTGCGCCCGCTGGTGGACGCGCTGGCCGGGCCGATGCGGGGCGCCGACTGCTCGTCGCTGTTCAGCGTCAGCAGCTCGGGCGCGGTGCTTTCGGACACCGTGCGGGAGCAGTTCACGGCTCTGCTGCCGCACGTGACGCTGCTGAACAACTTCGGCTCCTCGGAGTCGGGCTTCAACGGAACGGCGACGGACGGCGCGGCCGCGAGCGGCACGACGGCGGCGGACGGGGCGAGGGCGGACGGCGGGCTCCGGCTTCGCGTCAACGACAGCACGGCCGTGGTCGACCCGGTCACGCACGAACCCGTCGCCCCCGGCGGGGAAGGCCGCGTTGCCCGGCGCGGCCACGTACCGCTCGGCTACTACAACGACCCCGCGCGGACCGCGGAGACGTTCTTCCGGGCGGACGGCGAACGGTGGGTCCTGCTCGGCGACATGGCGCGGGCCGGCGCGGACGGCGAGATCACCCTCCTGGGGCGGGGCTCGCAGTGCATCAACACCGGGGGCGAGAAGGTGTACCCGGAGGAGGTCGAACAGGCGCTCAAGGCCCATCCGGACGTGTACGACGTGCTGGTCGCAGGCGTTCCGGACGAACGGTGGGGCCAGCGCGTGGCCGCCGTCGTCCAGCCGCGCCAGGGGGCGGAGCCGCTCACGCTGGACGGGCTGCAGGCGCACTGCCGAGCGCGGCTGGCGGGGTACAAGGTGCCGCGCAGCGTGGTCTTCACGGAGCGGATCCGCAGGTCACCGAGCGGGAAGGCGGACTACCGGTGGGCGCGGGCGGTGGCGGAGGCGGGTGCCTGAGCGCCTCGCACCGCCCGTTTGTCCACAGGGCCGGGCACACCTCTTGACGCCCCGCGCCGCCTCTGGATACTTAAGCCCATGCAGCGACCGAACGATCGGTTGGTTCTCCGGGACGCGGCCGAGCGGATGACGCGCGACGAGCTGACGGCCCTGCAGCTGGAGCGGCTGCGGGCCACCTTGCGCCACGCCTACGAGCACGTGCCCTTCTACCGGCGTTCCTTCGACGCCGCCGGCATACGGCCCGAGGACTGCCGCACCCTCGCCGACCTCGCCCGCCTCCCGTTCACCACCAAGGCCGATCTCCGGGAGCACTACCCCTTCGGCATGTTCGCCGTGCCCGACTCCCGCATCCGGCGCCTGCACGCCTCCAGCGGCACCACCGGCACGCCCACCGTCGTCGGCTACACCGACCGGGACCTGGACACGTGGGCCGAAGTCGTCGCCCGCTCCCTCCGCGCGGCCGGCGCCCGCCCCGGCGACAGGGTCCACGTGGCCTACGGCTACGGACTCTTCACCGGCGGCCTCGGTGCGCACTACGGCGCCGAGCGGCTCGGCTGCACGGTGATCCCCGCCTCCGGCGGCATGACCGCCCGCCAGGTCCGGCTCATCCAGGACCTGCGGCCGCGGATCATCATGGTGACGCCCACCTACATGCTCACCCTGCTCGACGCATTCGAGCGCCAGGGCGTCGACCCGCGCAGCACGTCCCTGACCACCGGCGTCTTCGGCGCCGAGCCGTGGACCGAGGAGATGCGCCGGGAGATCGAAGAGCGCTTCGCCATCGACGCCGTCGACATATACGGCCTCTCGGAGATCATCGGCCCCGGTGTCGCCCAGGAGTGCGCCGAGACCAAGGACGGGCTGCACATCTGGGAGGACCACTTCTACCCCGAGGTGGTCGACCCGGTCACGGGCGAGGTGCTGCCGGAGGGCAGCCACGGCGAGCTGGTCCTCACCTCGCTCACCAAGGAGGCCATGCCCGTCGTCCGCTACCGGACCCGTGACCTCACCCGGCTCCTGCCCGGCACCGCCCGCCCCGCCTTCCGCCGGATGGAGCGGATCGCCGGGCGCAGCGACGACATGATCATCCTGCGGGGGGTCAACCTCTTCCCCGCGCAGATCGAGGAGATCGTGCTGCGCACGCCGGGCCTCGCCCCGCACTTCCAGCTCCGCCTCACCCGCGAGGGCCGCATGGACCACCTCACCGTGCGGGCCGAGGCCCGCCCGGAGGCGACGCCGCAGCAGCGTGCGGACGCCTCCGGCGAGGTGGCGCGGCAGGTCAAGGACGGCATCGGCGTCACGGTGGGCGTCGAGGTGGTCGACGGCGGGACGCTGGAGAGGTCGGTGGGCAAGCTGAAGAGGATCGTCGACGAGCGGAGGAAGGAGTGAGGTGCCGCCGGTCAGCCGGACGGCGAGGCACCGAACCGCTCGCGCAGCTCGCGCTTGAGCACCTTGCCGGAGGCGTTGCGCGGCAGCTCGTCCACGAACAGCACGCGCTTGGGTGTCTTGAAGGAAGCCAGCCGCTCCCGGGCGTACGCCGTCAGCTGCTCCTCGGTGACGGCGCCGCGCGCCACGACCACCGCGGTGACCGCCTCGATCCAGCGGGCGTCCGGAAGCCCGATGACGGCTGCCTCGGCGACCGCCGGATGGCCGTAGAGCACGTCCTCGACCTGACGGGAGGCGACCAGCACGCCACCGGAGTTGATGACGTCCTTCAGCCGGTCCACCACCGTGAAGTAGCCCTCGGCGTCCCGGACGGCCATGTCGCCGGAGCGGAACCAGCCGCCCCGGAAGGCCGCCTCGGTCTCCCCGGGCTTGCCCCAGTAGCCCTCGCACAGCTGCGGGGAGCGGTAGACGACCTCGCCGGGCGTGCCGTCGGGCACCTCGTCGCCCTTCTCGTCCACGACGCGCGCCTCGACGAACAGCACCGGCCGGCCGCACGAGTCCATCCGCCCCTCGTGCTCCCCGGGCCGCAGCACGGTGGCCAGCGGCCCGATCTCGCTCTGCCCGAAGCAGTTGTAGAAGGCGAGGCGGGGCAGCCGCGCGCGCAGGCGCTCCAGGACCGGCACGGGCATGACGGACGCGCCGTAGTAGGCCTTGCGCAGCGCCGACAGGTCCCGGGAGGCGAAGCCGGGGTGGCCGGCCAGCGCGATCCACACCGTCGGCGGGGCGAAGAAGCTGCCGGCCCGCCCGGCCTCCACCAGTTCGAGGACGCGGTCCGGGTCCGGCGCCTCGATGAGCGTGTTCTCCGCGCCCACCGCCAGGGAGGGCAGCAGGAACACGTGCATCTGCGCCGAGTGGTAGAGCGGCAGGGCGTGCAGCGGCCGGTCCGACTCCCCGAGGTCCAGGGCGGTGATCGCGCTCATGTAGGCGTGCACGAGCGCGCCGTGGGTCATCATCGCGCCCTTGGGCTGCGCGGTGGTGCCGGAGGTGTAGAGCAGCTGGACGAGATCGCGCTGGTCCGGACCGCCGGCGAAGGGCACCTCGGCGCCCTCGCGCCGCCGGTAGTGCTCGGACCGCTCCAGCAGGGAGCCGGTGGCGTCGCGCAGCGGCAGGGTGCGGGCGGAGCCGGGCAGCCGGTGGGCCAGGTCCGGGTCGGTGAGCACCAGCGCGCTGCCCGACTGCTCCAGGATGTAGTCCAGTTCGCCGCCGGTGAGCTGGTGGTTGACGGGCACGTGCACCAGGCCGGCGCGGGCGCAGGCCAGGAAGCCGATCAGATAGGCGTCGGAGTTGTGGCCGTAGGCGGCGACGCGGTCACCGTCGCGCAGCCCGCGCTCGCGCAGGGCCACGGCCGCCCCCGTCACGGCCTCGTCCAGCTCGCGGTACGTCCAGGTGCGCTCCCCGAAGCGCAGCGCCGTCCGCCCCGGCACGCGCCGGGCCGTGCGCCGCAGGATGCCGTCCACCGTGCTGTCGCGGGCTGCCGTCATGCCCGGATCCTGGGTCCGGCCCGCCCCGGGGTCAAGAGGGCGTGGCGGCGGGCGGGCACCGGCGGGAGAGCGCGCACGGGCGACGGCGGGGGACGCGGGCCGCGGACCGGCGACCGTGGTCAACTCCCCGGCCCCCTCGGGCGTCCTACCTGCCGCAGGCGACCTCACGTCCCTCCGTACCCATGGGAGTCACGTTGTCCTTACGCCCTCGTATGAGAGCCCTGACCGGCCTCGGCCTGGCGGTGCTGACCTGCGCCGCCGCGCTGCCGGGCGAGGCCGCGGCCGCCACCGCGCCCGCCGACGGCCGGCACGCCTCGGGCGGCGGCCTGTCCGCCGTCATCCGCTACACCGAATACGGCGTTCCGCACATCGTCGCGAAGGACTACGCGAACCTCGGCTTCGGCACGGGCTGGGCCCAGGCCGCGGACCAGGTGTGCGTCCTCGCCGACGGGTTCGTCACCCTGCGCGGCGAGCGCTCGGTCCGCTTCGGGCCCGGCGCCAAGCCCGACGGCTCGCTGTCGTCCGCCGGCACCAACCTCTCCAGCGACCTGTTCTTCCGCGGGATGAACGACGCGAAGACCGTCGACAAGATCCTCGAATCGCCCGCCCCGGCCGGACCCACCCGGCAGGCCAAGGAGCTGATGCGCGGCTGGGCCGCGGGCTACAACGCCTGGCTGGCGCAGAACCGCATCACCGACCCGGCCTGCCGCGGCGCCGCCTGGGTCACCCCGGTGACCGCCCTGGACGTCGCCCGGCGCGGCTACGCCATCACCGTCCTCGGCGGCCGGGGCATGGCCGCCGACGGCATCGCGGGCGCGGCGCAGCCGGGGACGGCGCAGCCGGGGGCAGCGCCCCGTGCGGCCAAGGCTCCGGCGGACCCCGCCGAAGCGGCCCGCAAGGTCTTCGGCGAACAGCGCCGCAACGCCGGCATGGGGTCCAACGCGGTCGCCTTCGCGGGCTCCGCCACCGCGAACGGGCGCGGCCTGCTGCTCGGCAACCCCCACTACCCCTGGCAGGGCAGCCGCCGCTTCTGGCAGTCGCAGCAGACCATCCCCGGGGAGCTGAACGTCTCCGGCGGCTCGCTGCTCGGCATGCCGATCGTGGAGATCGGCTTCAACGAGCGGATCGCCTGGAGCCACACGGTCGCCACCGGCGTGCCGACCAGCCTGTACGAGCTGAAGACCGTGCCCGGCGACGCCCACGCCTACCTCGTGGACGGCAAGCCCGAGCGGATGACCGAGCGCACCGTCACCGTGCCCGTCCGGGGCGAGGACGGCCGCACCTCGAAGGTGACCCGCAGCCAGTGGTGGACGCGCTACGGTCCGGTGGTCACTTCGCTCGACGATCTGTCCCTGCCCTGGGCCGACGGCAAGGCCTACGCCCTGACCGACCCCAACGCCGAGAGCCTGCGCTTCACCGACGCCTCGCTCGCCCTGGCCAAGTCCCGCAGCGTGCGCGGCGTCCAGGAGGCCCTGGGCCGCACCCAGGGCCTGCCGTGGGTGAACACGATCGCCGCGGACTCCGGCGGCCACAGCCTCTACACCCAGGCGCAGGTCCTGCCGCGGGTCACCGACGAGCTCGCCGGGCGCTGCTCCACGGACCTCGGCCGGCAGACGTTCCCGGCCGCGGGCCTGGCCGTCCTGGACGGCTCCCGCGGCGCCTGCGCGCTGGGGCGCGACGCCGACGCCGTCCAGCCGGGCATCTTCGGCCCCTCCGCGATGCCGGCGCTGGTCGACGCCCCGTACGCCGAGAACTCCAACGACAGCCCCTGGCTGGCCAACGCCGAGCGTCCGGTCACCGGTTACCCGAGGATCTTCGGTGACACCGGTACCCCGCGGTCCCTGCGCACGCGCGGCGCGATCGAGGACGTGTCCGCCATGGCGAAGCGCGGCAAGCTGACCGTGGCGGACCTGGAGCGGCAGCAGTTCGCAAACCGTGCTCCCGCGGGCGACCTGACCGCGGCCGACGCGGCGAAGGCGTGCGCGGCCCTGCCGGACGGGAAGGCGACGGGCAGTGACGGCAAGGCCGTCGACGTCTCCGCGGCCTGCGGGGTCCTGGCCCGCTGGGACCGGACGGTCCGTACGGACAGCAAGGGCGCGGTCCTCTTCGACCGCTTCTGGCGCAGGCTCGTCCGCTCCGGCCCGCAGGCCGGGCTGTGGCGCGTGCCCTTCTCCCCCGCCGCCCCGGTGACCACGCCGAACACGCTGAACACGGCGTCGCCCTCGGTCGGCCGGGCCCTCGCCGACACCGTCGCCGAGCTGCGCGCGGCGGGCATCGCCCTGGACGCACCCCTGGGCGAGCACCAGTTCGTCGAGCGCAACGGCAAGCGCATCCCCATAGCGGGCGGCGCCGACGCGCTGGGCATCTGGAACATGATCGAGTCCGCGCCGTGGGACTCCGCCCGCGGGGGCTACTCCGAGGTGCGGCACGGCTCCAGCTACATCCAGGCGGTCGGGTTCGACGGCGGATCCTGCCCGGCGGCCCGCACCCTCCTGACGTACGGGCAGTCCTCCGACCCCACCTCGCCGCACCACGCGGACCAGACCCGGCTGTTCTCGGCCGGCCGCATGGTCCGGGCCCGCTTCTGCGAGAAGGACATCCTCTCCTCGCCGCAGCTGCGGGTGGTGCGCGTGGGCGAACGCTGACGGGCCGCCCCTGCGAGCCGGGGCCGGGCGCCGCTCACACCGGGCGGCCCCGGCCCTTCCAGTAGGACTCCCGCAGGCGGCGTTTGTAGAGCTTGCCGTTGGGGTCCCGGGGCATGGCCTCGGTGAACTCGACGGCCCGCGGCCGCTTGTAGCCGGCCAGCGCCCCGGCGCAGTGCGCGAGGATGTCGGCGGCCAGCGGGGCGCCCGGTGCGTGCCCTTCGGCCGGCTCGACGACCGCGCGCACCTCCTCGCCCCAGTCGTCGTGCGGCACGCCGAAGACGGCGGCGTCGGCGACGGCCGGGTGCGCGAGCAGCACGGACTCGACCTCCGCGGGGTAGATGTTGACGCCCCCGGAGATGATCAGGTCGATCTTGCGGTCGCGCAGGAAGAGGTAGCCGTCCTCGTCGAGGCAGCCGAGGTCGCCGACGGTGAAGAAGTCGCCGATGCGGCTGTCACGGGTCTTGCCGGCGTCCTTGTGGTACGTGAAGCCGCCCGTGGTCATCTTCATGTAGACGGTGCCGAGGCGGCCGGCCGGGAGGCGGTTGCCGTCGTCGTCGAAGACGGCGAGCTCGCTGATGGGCCACGCCTTGCCGACCGTGCCGGGCTTCTTCAGCCAGTCCTCGGCGGTGGCGAAGGCGCCGCCGCCCTCGCTGGCCGCGTAGTACTCCTCGATGCAGCCGCCCCACCAGTCGATCATCGCCCGCTTGACGTGCTCGGGGCAGGGCGCGGCGCCGTGCACGGCGTGGCGCATGGACGAGACGTCGTAGCGCGCCCGGACGTGCTCGGGGAGGGCGAGCAGCCGCTGGAACTGGGTGGGGACCATGTGCGTGTGGGTGCACCGGTGCGTCTCGATCAGGCGCAGCATCTCCTCGGGCGTCCACTTGTCCATCACCACCAGCCGGTGGCCGATGTGCAGGGACGCGGCCGCGAACTGCAGGACGGCCGTGTGGTAGAGCGGCGAGCACACCAGGTGGGTGTTGCCGTCGAACGGCCGGATGCCGAAGATGCCCAGGAACCCGCCCAGGTGGGCCTCCTCGGGCGGCTTGCCGGTCAGCGGGCGGCGGATGCCGCGCGGCCGCCCGGTCGTGCCGGAGGTGTAGTTCATGACCCAGCCGAGGGTGCGGTCGGCGGGCGGGGTGTCCGGGCGGTCGTCGAGGAGCGCGGCGTACGGGCGGAAGCCGGTGACGTCCCCGACGGCGTAGCGCCGCGCCGCGGGCAGGCCCGCCTCGTCGGCGGCCGCCGTGGCCGTGGCGGCGAACCGTTCGTGGGCGATGAGGACCTTGGCCTCGCTGTCGGCGACGATCCAGGCGATCTCCGGCCCGACGAGGTGGTGGTTGACGGGCACCAGGTACAGGCCCGCCTGGGTCGCGGCGAGGTGGGCGGTCAGGAGTTCGGCGCCGTTGGGCAGGACGACGGCGAAGGCGTCGCCGGTACGGAGCCCCGCGGCGCGCAGCCCGCGCACGAGGCGGTTGGCGGCACCGTGCAGGCGCCCGGCGGTCCACGTACCGCCGGCCGGGTCGACCAGGACGACGCGATCGGGCTCGGCGGCAGCCTGTGCCCAGAACCCGTTGGGCGGTTGGGGTGGCATGGGGCCTCCTTCGGAGGGGAGCCGGCGGCGAGGGTGGGCCGCCGGGAGCGGTCACGCCGGCGCGGGACCGGCCCCGGCCGGGGCGCCGCGGTGACCGGGACCGCTGCCCGGCTCGGCCGGGACCGGCCCGGCCGCGATGCGGTCCAGCCGCGCCACGGCCCGTTCGAAGCCCTTCGTCAGCTCGTCGAAGACGGCCCGGACGCTGCGGCGGGTGTTCATGCTGCCGACGATCTGGCCGACCGGTGTGCCGAGCAGCGGTGCGGCCTCGTACTTCTGGATGCGGGTCAGGGCCTCGGCGACGAGGAGGCCCTGCAGCGGCATGGGGAGCGGGCCGGGGCCGGAGGGGTCGTCCCAGGCCTCGGTCCAGGCCGTGCGGAGCTGGCGGGCGGGCTTTCCGGAGAGGGCGCGGGAGCGCACGGTGTCGCCGGAGCCCGCGGCGAGGAGCTTGGCGGTCAGGGCCGGGGAACCCAGGTCGGCCTCCTCGGTGGTGAGCCACAGGGAGCCGATCCACACGCCCTGCGCGCCGAGGGCGAGCCCGGCGGCGACCTGTTCCCCGGAGCCGATGCCTCCGGCGGCCAGGACGGGCAGCGGGCCGACGGCGCGGACGATCTCGGGGGTGAGGACCATGGTGGCGATCTCGCCGGTGTGGCCGCCGGCCTCGTAGCCCTGGGCGACGACGACGTCGATGCCGGCGTCGGCGTGCCGCGTGGCGTGCCGGGCGCTGCCGGCGAGCGCCGCGACGAGGGTGCCGTGGGCGTGGGCGCGCCGCACGACGTCGGCGGGCGGCGGTCCGAGGGCGTTGGCGAGCAGGGCGAGCGGGTGGTCGAAGGCGGCGTCGAGCTGGGCGCGGGCGACGTCCTCCAGCCAGCCGGTGATGCGCCAGCCCCGCCGGTCCCCGGCGGCGAGTCCGGGGACGCCGTGCCGGGCGAGGAGCTCCTCGACGAAGTGGCGGTGGCCGTCGGGGATCATCGCCTCGACGTCGGCTTCGGTGACGCCCTCGGCCCGTCCGGCGGGCATGACGACGTCGAGCCCGTAGGGTCTGCCGCCGGTGTGTGCGTCCATCCAGTCGAGGTCCCGGGAGAGCGCTGCGGGGTCGGTGTAGCGGACGGCGCCGAGGACGCCGAGCCCTCCGGCCCGGGAGATGGCCGCGGCGACCGCGGGGAAGGGCGTGAACCCGAAGACGGCGTGCTCGATGCCCAGCCGCCGGCTCAGCTCGGTCTGCATGGGCGGCAGGATGCCGCAGGAGGCCGGGCGAGGGAAGAGCTTTTCTGACGCAGCGTCAGGCGACGGCGCTAGCGGTGCAACGGCCGGCCCCGCGTCTGCCCCACCCGCCGGACCGCCGCGACCTGGCGGTAGAGCTCCACCGCCTCGGTGGAGCGGCCGAGCTGTTCGAGGCAGTGGGCCTCGTCGTTGCGGCTGGTGAGGGCGTCCGGGTGGTCGGCCCCCAGCACCCGCTGCCGGGCCTGCGCCACCTCGCGGTAGACGGCGAGGGCCTCGGTCCAGCGGCCCAGCCACCCCAGCCCGACGGCGATCTCGCGCCGGCTCACCAGCGTCTCGGGGTGGTCCGCCCCCAGCACGCGCTCGCGGACCGCGCCGACGTCGCGGGCCTCGGCCAGGGCCTCCTCCCAGCGGCCGAGGCGGCCGAGGTTGACGCCGAGGCAGTGCCGGGCGCGCAGGGTGTCGGGGTCCTCGGGCCCCTGGGACCGGCTGCGTTCGCCCACCAGCTCGCGGAACAGCCGGAGGGCCTCCGCGCTGCGCTGCAGGCGGCCGAGGCAGATGCCGGTCTCGTAGCGCGCGGCGAGCGTGTCGGGGTGGCCGGGCCCGAGCACCCGCTGCCGGGCGACGGCCACCTCGCGGTAGGTCTGCAGCGCATCGGTCCAGCGGCCCAGCTGGCCCAGGGCGTAGCCGACCTCGTAGCGGCTGACGAGCGTGTCCGGGTGGGCGGGACCCAGGACCCGCGAGCGGGTGACCGCGACCTCGCACGCCATGCGGTAGGACTCCTCCAGGCGGCCGAGGCGGCCCAGGTTGAAGGCCAGGTTGTGGCGGCAGCGCAGGGTGTCGGGGTGGTCGGGGCCCACGGTCCGCTCGCGCGCGGCGAGCACGGCGGCGTACACGTCGTGGGCCTCGAAGTGCCGGCCCAGCTGCCCGAGGACGTACGCCGTCTCCTGGCGGGCGGCGAGCGTCGCGGGGTGGTCGGCGCCCAGGACGCGCTCGCGCCCGGACGCGGCGCGGGCGTACTCGCGCAGCGCCTCGGCGGGGCGCCCCTGCATGCTCAGGGCGAAGGCGGCCTCGTAGCGGCTGGTGAGCGTGTCGGGGTGGTCAGGGCCGTGGACGCGCTCGCGCTCGGCGGCGACGGCGGCATGGGCGCGGCCGGCCTCCTCCCAGCGGCCCAGCCGGCCCAGGCGCAGGCCCTCCTGATGGCGGGCCACGAGCGCGGCGACGGCCTCCGGCGCGGGCGGGGCGGGCTGCTCCGGGACGGCCGGCAGGCCACCGGCGGGCAGGCCGCCGGCGGGCACGGCGGACGCGGCCCCCGTGCGCCGGGCGGTCCCCGGACGCCCCGTCAGCCCCGCGCGCCCCACCGGCTCCGCGGCCCCCGGCGCGCCCGCCGTCCAGGCGCCCGTGAGCGCCGCCGCCGGGTCCGGGGGCGGCGCCGTCCGCGGGCCGGGGCCGGTGGCCTTGGAGCCCGTGGTCATGTTTCTGGCCCAGCCGGGCAGCCGCGGCTCGGGCAGCCGCACGGACGAGCGCAGCGGGCGCGGCCGGCTCCCGGACGGCGTCCGGTGCGCGGTCGCCAGGCGCGAGAGCCGGCCGGGCGGCTCCAGCACGAGCAGGCGGCCGTGGAGGTCGGCGGCGTCGGGAGGGCGGTCGTCGGGGTCCTTGGCGAGCAGGTCGAGGACGATCCGCTCGAAGGGCTCCGGCAGGTCGGGGCGGCGGGTGCGCGGTGGGGCCGGCGGGGTGTCCCGGTGGCCGACGAGGACGGCCCAGGCGTCGTCCATGTCGAACGGCGGGGCGCCGGTGGCGATCTCGTACAGCACGCACCCCAGGGAGTAGAGGTCGCTGCGGTGGTCGACCGGGCCGCCGCCGATCTGCTCGGGCGACATGTAGTGGGGCGTGCCCATCGCGATGCCCGTGCCGGTGAGCCGGGAGGAGAAGGAGGACGAGTAGGAGAGCGAATCGCCCAGCCGGGCGATGCCGAAGTCGCAGATCTTCACCGTGCCGTCGGCCAGCCGCATGATGTTGGCCGGTTTGAGGTCCCGGTGCACGACGCCCTGGCGGTGGGTGTAGGCCAGGGAGGCGGCGACCTGCTCCGCGATCTCCAGGATGTCGGGCAGGGCGAGCGGCAGGCCGCCGGTGTCCAGCAGGAGCTCGCTGAGGTTGCGGCCGTCGAGGAGCTCCATGACCAGGTACAGCACGCCCTCGGACTCGCCGAAGTCGTGGATGACGGTGATGCCGCGGTGCTGCAGGGCGGCGGCGACGCGCGCCTCGCGGCGGAAGCGCTCGCGCAGCACCCGCAGGTACGACGGCTCGTGCCGCGGCCCCATGGGTTTGAGGCACTTCACGGCGACCTGCCGGCCGAGCGACTCGTCCAGCGCCCGCCACACCTCGCCCATTCCGCCCCGCCCGATGCGCTCGAGCAGGCGGTACCGCCCTTGGATCAGCCTGGTTTCCGCCATCCCGCGCCGCCGCCCCCGTCGATGCCCCGCGCTTCCCCCGGCCCGTCCAGTATGGCGGCCCGTCTGTGCAGGTTGTAGGAGGAGGGACGGCTACCGGGACCGAGTCCGGCGGCCGTGCGGAGGATGTGCGGGGGAGGCAGCTGCCGGCGGACGCCCGCGGGGACGGTGCGCAGGGCGCCGCCCGCGGCGCGCAGGCGGCGGGCGACGACGTGCGGGGACGGGGCCTGCCGCCCGTACGGCTCGTGGGCGGAGGACGGCGGCGCGGCGCAGGCGAGGGAGGCCACCCGTCTCCGGAGCAGCTCGCGCGCCGGAATCACCGGAAGGGGGACGGGCGGGCGCCGCGGGAAGGCGTCGGCCCCGCGGGCCTGCGGGGCGAGGGCGGGCTCGGGCCGCACCTTCTCGCAGCGGGCGGCCGTCCGCCCGGGCGTGCCGGGCACGTCGGCGGGGTCGGCGTGCGGCATGGGGCACCTCCTGTCGTCGTCAGGTCAGCGGCGCACGCGCGGCATCCCCAGACCGATCCAGGAGATGATCTCCCGCTGGATCTCGTTGTTGCCGCCGCCGAAGGTGAAGACGACGGCGGCGCGGTAGCCGCGTTCGAGCTCGCCGTGGAGGGCGGCGCCAGCGGAGCCCTCCTTCAGGGGGCCCGCCGCGGCGAGGACCTCCATGAGCCAGGCGTACGCGTCGCGGCGGGTCTCGGAGCCGTAGACCTTGACGGCGGAGGCGTCCTGCGGGGTGAGCGCCGAGCGCTGCAGGGCGTCGACCATCTGCCAGTTGAGCAGCTTCATCGCCTCCAGGCGCAGGTGGGTGCGGGCGAGGCGGGCGCGGACCCAGCCGAGGTCGATGACGCGGCGGCCGTCGGTGAGCTTCGTGGCGGCGGCCCAGCGTCGTACGTCGCGCAGGGCTCGTACGGCCGTGGTGCCGTGGGCGGCGAGGGTGACGCGCTCGTGGTTGAGCTGAGTGGTGATCAGGCGCCAGCCCCGGTTCTCCTCGCCGACGCGGTTGCGGACGGGGACGCGGACGTTCTCGTAGTAGCCGGCGGTGGTGCTGTGGGAGGCGAGGGTGTTGATGGTGGTGCAGGAGTAGCCGGGGGCGCCGGCCGGTACGAGGAGGAGGGTGATGCCCTTGTGCGGCGGTGTGCCGTCGGTGACGGGGGTGGTGCGGACGGCCAGCCAGATCCAGTCGGCGGTGTCGCCGTTGGTGGTCCAGATCTTCTGGCCGTTGACGACGTAGGAGTCGCCGTCGCGTACGGCCCGCGTCGTGAGGGAGGCGAGGTCGGTGCCGGCGCCGGGCTCGCTGTAGCCGATGGCGAAGTCGAGCTCGCCGGAGAGGATGCGGGGCAGGAAGTAGGCCTTCTGCTCGTCCGTGCCGAACTGCATGAGGGTGGGGCCGACGGTGTTGAGCGCCATCAGGGGCAGCGGCACGCCCGCCTGGGCGGCCTCGTCGAAGAAGATGAACTGCTCCATCGGCGTCCGGCCGCTGCCCCCGTACTCCACGGGCCAGCCCACCCCGAGGCGGCCGTCCGCGCCCAGGCGGCGGATCGTGGCGCGGTAGAAGCGCTTCTGCTCGGCCGGGTCGTCGTGGCGGGCGTGGGCGCGGTCGGTGACCAGCCCGGCGAAGTAGTCCCGCAGCTCGGCGCGGAAGCGCCGCTGTTCCGGGGTGTATTCGAGGTCCACGGGCCCTCCAGGGTGCTCGCCGTATGCCGCGCCGACGGCGCACACCGTAGAACCTGTTCCAGGAATTCGGAAGGCGGAGGAAAAAGACGGGACCCCGCGGGGCGTGAGCCCTGCGAGGTCCCTGCCGGGTGCGGCGGCCGCCGCGGCCGTCAGCGGCCGGCGTGCCGGCGGTGGCGTCCCCCGGCGGGCGCGCCGCCCCCGCCGCGGCGCCGGCTGTGCGGCACGGGGCCGGTGTGACCGTGGTGGCCGCCGTGCCGCTCCGCGGCCTCCAGCTCGGCGAGCTCCTGGTCCAGGCCGAAGCGCTCCAGCAGCGGGACGCGGTAGAGCCGCGGCAGCAGCCAGGCGTGCCAGACGCCGGTGATGAAGACGATCGCGGAGGAGGCGATCAGGACCGAGCCGAAGGTGTCGGTCGGGTAGTGGGCGCCGACGTACCAGCGGGAGAAGGCGACGAGCAGGACGGCGAAGGAGCCGGCGACGAGCACGGTCCGGCGGTGGCGGGAGTCCCGCAGGAGGAAGTAGGCGGCGATGACCACGGAGACGGTGAAGGCGGTGTGGCCGCTGGGGAAGCTGTTGGAGCCGATCTCGGGGTCCAGCATGAACTCCCGCGGCGGCCGGGGCCGGGCGACGATGGCCTTCGCGATCTGGGTGCTGTTCCAGCCGACCGCGACGACGAGGAAGGTGGAGACCGCCGTCACCGGCCGGCGCCGCACGAACAGCAGCCAGCCGCTCCAGACCGCGAGGATCAGGACGCCTGCGACGGGGGACGCGAGGGCGCTGACCCCCTCCATGACCACGTTCAGCCACCCGGTGCGGAAGGTGGTCTGGACCGTGCGGTCCAGCTTCAGGTCGTGCGGCTGGATGAGATCGGTGTGCACGGCTACCAGGCCCAGCGCGATCGCGACGGCGAACAGCAGGACCGAGTTGCGCAACCAGTGGCGCACGTACGGCATGGGTGGGGCGTCCTTTGTATCGGTAGGGCGGTACCGGCACGGCAGTACACGCGAAGGTGACGAATGCCTGCCGCAGGGGTGACAACGGCACGGCTGTACGGCAAAGCTACACGCGCCGCACGCGCACCCTTCGGGGACGCCCGCCCCGGACGGCGCCCACGGGCCGCGCGCCCCGGGCCGCCCACCACCGGCGGCGCACCCTGCGTGAGGGAGTTATATCCGACGGTGACCCGCGGGCCGGGCGGGGAGGCGGGGGTACGGGCCGCGATTCAGCCGATCGTGGACGGAGCCACCGGACCGGAGCGGCCGCGAGGGAGAGCACGGGACGGCAGCCCTTGACGCCGGGCACCGCCGAACGGTTCCCGGACGAGGGAATGTGTGCCCTGCCTCACGTCGCGGGCACCGTGTTCCGCTGGCCGGATCGCGCTCCCCGCCCACAAGGCCCTTCAACCCCACGCGACTTGACGGTGTCCTGTCGGGTGTCAGCACACACGCCGGACCAGAGGGGCCGCTTGCCATGAACGTACGCACCCGCACCGTCCACAGAGCCCTGGCGGGGGCACTGACCGCCGCCGCGATGACCGCGGCGGCCCTCACCGCCCCCGCCGCGGCCGCCGGTCGCGAGGCGGCCGCCGGAGGCCACGACCGGCACTCCGCCACCCGAAGCGCCATGGAGGCCCAGGTGGCGGCCGGCATACCCGGCGTCCTGGGGCAGGCCCGCGACGAGCACGGCACCTGGCGGGGCTCCGCCGGCACCGGCGACCGCACCACCCACCGGCCCCGCCTCGCCCAGGACCGGTTCCGCATCGCCAGCGTCAGCAAGGTCTTCACCTCCGTCGTCCTGCTCCAGCTGGAGGCGGAGGGCCGGATCAGCCTGGACGACACCGTCGAGCACCGGCTGCCGGGCGTCGTCCGGGGCAACGGGCACGACGGAGGGAAGATCACCGTCCGGCAGCTGCTCAACCACACCAGCGGGATCTACAACTACACCGAGGACCCGGGCTTCCAGAAGCTGCTCGGCCCCGGCTTCCTCGAGCACCGCTTCGACGACCACACGCCGGAAGAACTGGTGAGGACCGCCACGGCGCACGCACCGTACTTCCGGCCGGGTGCGGGCTGGCACTACTCCAACACCAACTACGTCCTCGCCGGCATGATCGTCGAGAAGGTGACGGGGCACTCGTACGCCACCGAGATCAAGCGGCGCATCATCCGGCCCCTCGGGCTCACCGCCACCACCCTCCCGGGTACGGCGCCCGAGCTGCCGAACCCGCACGGCCGGGCCTACAGCACACTCCTGGCCGAGCCGGCGCCGAACCCGAAGATCTACGACGTCACCGAACTCAACCCGTCGTGGGGCGGGGCCGCCGGCGAGATCATCTCCACCGCCGGGGACCTCAACCGCTTCTACGGCGCCCTCGTCGGCGGGAAGCTCCTGCCGAAGGCGCAGCAGCAGGCGCTGCTCACCGGGGTGCCCGTCGACGACACCATGCCCGGCGTGCGCTACGGCCTCGGCGTCTACACGGCCCCGCTGTCGTGCGGCGTGACCGTCTGGATGCACACCGGCGGCATCCACGGCTCGTCCACGATCGCGAGTTCCACGACCGACGGCCGGCACACCGCCGCGTTCAACTTCAACGGCGACTGGACGGGCGACCTCGGCGCACTGATCGAGGCCGAGTACTGCGGCAAGGCGCCTGCGGGCCAGTCCGCCCTCGTCAAGCCGCAGAAGACGACGACGCTGGCGACCCTGCGCTGACGCGCACGCGCCGCGCACCCGCACCCGCACCCCGTACGTACGTGCACGCACCGCGGCCCGCGGCTGGTGACAGCCGCGGGCCGCAGGTGCGCACGGGAGCGCAGAGGGCGGCTCAGCCCTGGCAGATCCCGCGGGCGTAGTCGTACGTCGCCGTGGCCTGCGAGTACTTCCACTGGGGGGCCAGCAGCTTCGCGTCGAGCTGCTGGGCGGCCTCCGGGCTCTCGACCACGTACCCGAAGTCCTGCAGCCAGGAGGGGTAGAGGTTCTTCGAACCGATGTAGAAGGCCGAGCCGTCCACGGAGACCAGCTTGTGGTGCTGCGCGTACGGCTTGCCGTCGGCCCACTTGGCGCTGTCCGAGCTGCGGGCCGTGGCCAGCTGCAGGTTGCCGCACATGGCCGTCTTCGCGCCCTGCGGGCCGCCGGTGAGCAGCGCGAGACGGTTGCGCAGGACGTCGCTGATCTCGTTCAGCGACTTGATCTGCGAGTAGCCGCCGCTGCCGACCGCGCCGCGGTTGGCGGGGTCGCTGACCACGATGCGGACCTTCACGCCGGCGGCCAGCTTCGCCGCGAGCGCGTCGTAGAGCCGGACGTCGTAGCGCGGGAGCGGCGGGCAGGTGGCGTTGAGGTCCTGCTGGGAGATCTCCACGTGGCTGCGCGCACTGGCGACGAGGGCGCGCAGGGCGCTCTCCTCGGGGTTGGCCGTGTCGTAGTCGCGGTCGGCGTTGGTGTTGTCGTGCAGCCCCACGACGCACTTGGTGTCGGGCGCCGTCGGCAGGTCCGGGCGGAACGACGAGGAGGGGTCGGAGTCCTGGATGCCGACGCCGAGACCGCCGACGGCGATGACGGGGACGTTCCCGGTGGCCGGGGCGGCGGTGGGGTTCGCGTCCTTCTCCATCGCCGGCATGCAGCCGGCGCCTTCGGAGGCGGCGAACCAGACGTTCGCGATGTTGCTCTTGTTTTGGCAGGTCCAGGTCCACAGCTGGTCCAGGTACCGGCCGGCCGACCCGGCCGCGGGGCCGGTCAGGGCGAGGTCGACGTCGGACACCGGGTGGGTGGTGTCGAGGTAGTCGCCCTTCCAGCTGTTGATGCCGCCGGTGATCGCCGACTGCCCGTCCACGACCAGCAGCTTGGAGTGGTTCCAGGAGAAGGCGGTCTTCGAGGTCGTCATCGACGCGACGTTCAGGGTGACGCTGTCGGCGGCCTTGCCCAGCTTGTCGCGCAGCTCGTCGCGGTACTTCGTGGGCAGCACGTTCATGTGGTAGACGGGCGCGGCTCCGACGAGCACGCGGACCTTGAGCTTGCTGCCGTTCTCGGCCGACTTCTTCAGGCCCGCAACGATCGCGTCCTGGAACGCCCCGTCGGGGAAGGGTGCCAGGGTGGATATGTCGACGGTGCGCGTGGCCCGGGAGATGTTCTCGGTCATCTTCGCGAGCAGCCGCTTCGTGCCCGGGCGCTCGGCGCAGGTGGCGTCGCCCCAGCAGCCGGGGGTCTGCAGGAGCCAGTCGGAGGGGTCACCGGAGGAGGCGTCCAGCGCGTTGCCGGCGGTGCGCTCCCACACGCGCCCTTCGAGGCCCGGCGAGACCTGGCGGAGGGTCTGCTCGACGGCGTCGAGGTGCGGGGTGGCCGAGGAGTCGGCGAACGCCGGGGCCGCGGGGAGCGCGGCGAGGGCGAGGGCGGAGACCGCTGCGGAGACGGCGGGACGGGTTAAACGGCGGAGCCGGTGGCGGGCCAATGTGCTTCCTTGTTCTGGGGTGCGGAGGTGACCGGGAACGCGCCGGGCGGCGTGCACGCGCACGGCGATCCGCAGCGCCGGATGCCGGCACTGCGGATGATCACCGGGGTGAAGCTACCAGTTGCCCGGAACGCACCGTTCAGGAGCCGCAGCTGCTGCCACCGCCGCAGCTGGAACTCGAACCGGAGGAGCAGCTGGAGCTGGAACAACTCGAATGACCGGAGTGACCCGAGTGGCTGGAACAGCTCGACGTGCTGGAGCAGCCGTAGCCGGAGGAGGACGAACAGGAGGAGGCCGAAGAGGAGGCCGCGTAGGAGGACTTCGACGCCTTCGAGGACTTCGAGGACTTCCGGGAGGGCGTCTTCGCCAAGGAGTGCCCGCTGCTCACGCCGGCGTTCGACGAGGCCGCCTTCCTCAGCTGGACCAGGAACGGCAGGTCCGGCTCGGGCGCGCCGGCACCGTGCACGGCGACGACACCGGCGACGCCCTCCGGGTGGGCGCCGGACGCCCGGACGCTCCAGGGGCCCTTCGTGCGGATCCGGTCGGTGAAGGCCTTGCCCCGCGGGGTGGGCTGCACCTTGGGCCCGGTCGGCCGGCACCGGACGCGCAGGACGATGCCGCCGGCGAGGAGGGCGAGGACGGCCAGCGCCGGCACACCGGCCGCCGGCATGACGATCAGGGCCACGACGCCGACGCCGGTGAGGACGAGGCCGCCCACCTGTACGTCGGCGGCCCGCTGCCAGTCCTGCTTCACCTGGGGCGACACCAGCATCCCGCGCCGGACCAGGGCGCCTTCGAGGGCGTCGACGGCCGCGTCGAACTGCAGCGACGTGCGGACCCTGCGCAGGGAGATGCTCCAGTCGGCACTGCAGCGGCCCAGCAGGGCGCGCTCCACGGCGTTGTGCGCGGCGGCCCGCTCCACCGTGAGCCTGCCGCTGTCGCTCACGGATATCCGCCCGTCGTCGCACATGCCGGCGATGACGGTGTCCACCGCCCGGCCGCGGCCGCCGAGCAGGAACGCGACCTCCAGCAGCTCCGGTTCGCCCTGTGCGGGCGGGGGGTCGGCGAGGGCGCGGCGGCGGGCGACGACCAGCCGGGCCGAGGGGGCGACGAGGGCAAGGAGGGTCACCAGAGCGGCGACGACGATGCCGGCGTTCATAGGGCGGTTGCCTTTCGGATCACGCGCGAGCGCAGGGTGTGCCAGGCCGACGCCAGGCGGGCCGGGAGCGGGGCGGGGCCGCCGGCCGGAGCGCGGCGGGCGGCCGTCCACGCCGCGAGGCGCTCCCGCCGCCCGGGGTCGGTGAGTGTTCCTTCGGTCTTCAGGAGCGACTCGGCGAAGTCGAGCGCGTCCTGGCGGTAGCCGCCGCTCATCGGACGGCCGCGGGCATGGGCGAGGAACAGCCGCCGGAAGTCCGCCCCGAGGATGCCGGGCAGCTCCGGGGCGACCTTCGCCACGACGTCGGCGCGCTTGCCGAGCAGCGCCTGCTGCTGCGCCCGCAGCCTCCCGGGGTCGAAGCCGTGCGGCGGGGGTGCGTCCGCGACGAGCGCGGAGAGCAGGGCGTGCTGGGCGTGCGCGAGGCGCCGACGGGCGGCGTCGGGGCCGGCGCCCGGGCCGGCCTCCGACGCTGCGGGACGCTCGGTCTCGGACACTGTGGGGCACTCTCTCTCAGACACCGTGGGCCACCGTCTGCCGTCGGCCCCGGGGGGCCCGGGGGTCCCGCCCGGCAGGGCGCCGCGCCCCGGCCACCGTCGCTCTGATCGCGTTCAGTTCCCCCGCGAGCTCTTCGGGCGCGGGGAAGGCGTCGTCGCGCTCCAGGAGGACGCCCGGGGGCGTGACGCGGGCGCACAGCTCGGCGAGGACGTCGAGGACGGGGCCGGTCACCGGGTGGGCGTGGCTGTCGTGCCACAGTCCGCCCTGCTCGACCCCTCCGGCGACATGCACGTAGGCGATCGCTTCGAGCGGCAGTTCGTCCAGGGCGGCCGCCGGGTCGTGGCCCAGGTTGACGTGGTTCGTGTGGAGGTTGGCGACGTCGATCAGGAGCCGTACGCCCGTCCTGGCGACGAGCTCGGCGAGGAACTGGCCCTCGGTCAGCTCCTCGCCGGGCCAGGCCAGGAGGGCGGCGATGTTCTCCAGCGCGAGCGGGACGGGCAGCATGTCCTGCGCGATGCGGACGTTCTCGCAGAGGACGTCCAGGGCGTCGCGGGTGCGGGGCACCGGCAGCAGGTGACCGGCCTCGATCCGCGGGGAGCCGGTCAGCGGGCCGCCCGACCGGACGAAGGCGATGTGCTCGGAGACGAGCGGCGAGCCGAGGGCTTCGGCACGCTCGGCCAGCGCCGCGAGCCGGGCGAGATCCGGCCGGTCGGCACCGCCGAGACCGAGGGAGACCCCGTGGGGTATCACCGTCGTGCCGCGCTCGCGCAGCTCCCGGAGCGGGCCGGGGAGGTGGCCCGGGCAGATGTTCTCCGCGACGACCTCCACCCAGTCGGCGCGGACCGGGCCCGCGCCCACGGCGTCGGCGATCTCCGGGCGCCAGCCGATCCCCGCCCCCAGTGTTTTGAGCGCACTCGGCTCACTCATGGCCCCGCCCCCCGTCTTTCCCGTGCTCCCCCGTAGGCGCCGAACGCCTGTACCAGCGGGCTTTCCCCGCAGCACACCGTACGAATCCTGCGGGAGGGAAACAGCATCAGCACAGGTCAGGTGCAGAGCACACCCTGGGCGGGCGCTCGCGCATGCGTGCTCGTCGCCGCACGTACATCTCTCGTATGACCCGTGCCGTCTGCACCGGACCTCAGATGTACGCGATGCCGCCTCCAGGTCGGATTACTCCCGGTGGTCCGAGGCCATAGCTTCTTGATCATTGGTGGGGCGCACCCCGCCCTCCCTGAGCGATCCCGAAGTGAGGCTGACCATGTACGGCAAGGCATTCGCCCCCGAGTACCGGGGCTCCCTGGAAGACCTCTCTGTGAACGCCTCGCTCGAGGACGTGCTGGCCAAGGCGGAGGAGCAGCGGCAACGGGCCCAACGGGACGGCTCGCCGGTCGACGTGGCGCACGCCGAGCTGGCCGTCGCGGAGGCGAGCCGGCGGCTCGGCCGGGTGGAGGACGCCGAACGCGCGTGGAAGGCCAGCTACCGGGCCGCGCGGCAGGCGGCGGACCTGGGGGCGATGGCCTGGGCCGTGTGGAGCGGTGGCACGCTCGCCCGGCAGCGCGGAGCCCTGGCCCTGGCCCGGCGGTGGCTCGCCATCGCCGCCGAACTCGCCGAGCGGGGCGACGACATCGTGGCCCGCGGCTACTCGCTGGCGGGCCTCGCCGAGACCGGCCGCATCCAGGGCGACTACCAGGCGGTCGGCGAACTGCACGAGAAGCTCCTGGCGGAGGCGCGGCGCCGGGGCGAGGCCCGGCACACCGTGTGGGCACTGGAGGGCATCGCGCAGATGCACCGCAACTCGGGCTCGTACGACACCGCGCTGGCCATGTTCGAGGAGGCGGCGGAGATATCGGACCGGGCCGACGACGCCCGGGGCCACGCGTGGGCGCTGCGCGGGATCGCCGACGTGCTGTCCCTGCGGGGAGAGACCGAGCGGGCGCTCGGGCTCCTCTCGGAGGCCGAGGGGACGTGCCGGCGGATGAAGCTCGTCAGCGCCCTCGCCTACAACCACAAGATGCGCGGCAACGTCCTGTTCCGGGCGGGTCGTTACGCGGAGGCCGAGGAGTGCTACCGGGGGGCGCTGGAGGAGTTCCGGGAGATGGCGGAGCCGCGGGGCGCCGCCCTGGCCCGGCTGGGTCTGGTCAAGAGCCGGGCCCGGCTGGGGCACGACCGCGCCGGGACCGCCGCCGAGCTGGACGACCTGCACCGTACGCTCGGCCGGATCGGCCTGCTCCACGCGCGGCGGATGGTCGAGGCGGCGCGCGCCGAGCTGGGGATCCCGGCGGAGCCGGCGGCGGCCCCGGCGGCCCGCCCGGCCGCCTGACAGCCCGCCCGTCCCCCGGCAGCCCACGACAGGAGAGAGAAAGACCATGCCCACGCAGGCCGGCCCAGTGCCCCCGCAGACAGCACTCCGGACATCCGCTCCCCAGACGCTCGCCCGCGCACGGGCGCTGGCCGAGCCCGCGCTCAGAGCCGCCGTGGCGACGCTGCACCCGCTGCCGGCCCGCATGGCGGCCTTCTCCTTCGGCTGGTGCGAGGCCGACGGCACCCCGAGCCCCTCTCCCGGCGGCAAGGGCGTCCGCCAGGCGTTCGCCGTGCTCGGCGCGGAGGCGGTGGGCGCTGCTGCCGGGACCGCGGTGCAGGCGGCGGTGGCCGTGGAGCTGGTGCACACGTTCTCGCTGGTGCACGACGACATCATGGACGGCGACGAGCGGCGGCGGCACCGGGACGCGGCGTGGAAGGCGTTCGGCACGGGACCGGCCGTCCTGATGGGCGACGCCCTGTTCGCGCTCGCCGTGCGGACGGTGGCGGAGGCCGGAGGCGAGCACACGGGCCGGGCGGTGGCGCACCTGGCCGACTGCCTGGGCGAGCTGGTGCGCGGGCAGGCCGACGACCTGCTGTTCGAGAGCCGCCCGTGGACGGGGCGGGAGGCGGTCGGCATACCGGAGTACGAGGCGATGGCGGCCCGCAAGACCGGTGCCCTGCTGGGCTGCGCGCTGTCCCTGGGGCCGGTGCTGGCGGGTGCCCCGCCCCTGCAGACGGGTGCCCTCGCCGAAGCCGGGCGGCGGCTCGGCACGGCCTTCCAGATCGTGGACGACCTGCTGGGCATCTGGGGCGACCCGCGGACGACGGGCAAGCCGGTGCACGGTGACCTCCTGCGGCGCAAGAAGACCCTGCCGGTGCTGGCGGCCCTCGCCCTGGACGACGGGCCGAGCGCCCGCGAGCTGGTCCGGTTGCTGGGCCCCGGCACGCCTCCGGGCGCCGCGGACGCGCACCGCGCGGCCGGTCTGATCGAGGCGGCCGGCGGCCGGGAGTTCGCCCTGGAGGAGGCCCACCGCCATGCGGCGGCCGCGCACGGCTGTCTGCGGGGCGCGGGCCTCGCGGAGGGCGCGGCCGGTGAGCTGCTCGCGCTCTCCGCGCATCTGCTGGAGCGGCAGCTGTGACCCGTACCGCCGCAACGACCGTCGGATCAGGCGTGCCGCGGCGGGCTACTTGGCTGCCGCCGCCGGCAGCGGCGCGCCCTCGCAGGTGACGTCCCGGGCGGGCAGTGCTCCGGAGAGGAGGTAGGTGTTCACGATGCCGTCGATGCAGGCGCTGTCGCCCGGGTAGACGCCGTGGTCGCCGCCGGTGGCCGTGACCAGGCGTGAGCCGCGCAGGGCCCGGTGGGCACGCTGCGCGCCTTCGTAGTACGTGGCCGGGTCGTGCAGGGAGTTGAGCATCAGGACGGGCGGCAGGCCCTTGCCGGTGACCTTGACCTGCGACACCTGCGGTGTGGGCCATGCCGCGCAGGCGGCGCTGAACGCGAGCTCCCGGGCGCCGGCCAGGGGGTACTTGGCGGTGTCTTCTGCGCTGCGCCGCACCCAGTATCCGGTGTCGCGGGTCCAGGGCGTGTCGGCGCAGGTCACCGAGAGGAACTCGGAGAAGAAGTTGGTGCCGAGGTAGGACCCGAAGAGGGTGTCGACCAGCTGCCGCTCGTCGGGGGCCGCCGCGTCCCAGTGCTCCAGCGCGGCGAGCGACTTCGCCAGGGCGGGGAAGCCCTGGCGGGCGTCGTAGATCGCCTGGATGGTGCCGCTGTCGAAGCGGTTGGGGTCGAGGGTCTTCCCCTTGCCCTCGCCCAGGCTGAGCGGGCGGTCGTGCAGGGCGCTGCGGCGCCGCTCCCACGTGGCCTTCGCCTCGGCCGCGGTGCGGCCGTAGTGGTAGATGGCGTCGTTCTTCGCGAGCCAGGGCAGGAAGTCCTGCTCGAAGCGGCGCTGGAAGCTCTTCGGCTGCCCCTTCTCGAACTCCTCCCAGGTGCCGCCGAAGGCTGTGTTGCTGTCGAGGACGGCGCGTTCGACGCGCTGCGGGAAGAGCGTGGCGTAGTACGCGCCGACCATGGTCGCGTAGGAGGCTCCGTAGTACGCGATCTTCCGCTCGCCGAGCAGGGCGCGGAAGAGGTCCATGTCGCGGGCGGTCTGCTCGGTGGTGATGTACGGCAGGAGATCGCCGTGCTTCTCGCGGCAGGCGTCCGCGAGCTTGCGGGAGTTGTCCAGGACGCGCTGTACGGCGCCGGGCGAGCGGTCGCGGAAGTCGCCCGCGAAGAAGGCGTCGAGCTCGTCCTGGGTCTGGCACTGCAGCGGCGTGCTGTTGCCGACGCCGCGCTGGTCGAAGCTGACGATGTCGTAGGCGGCGGCTGTGGAGGGCGCGCTCTTCGCGAGCCCCGCCGGCCGCTTCAGGCCCGAGCCGCCCGGCCCGCCGGCGGCCATCATCAGCACTCCGCGCCGCTGCGCGGAATCGCTCGCCCGCACGCGGGACACCGCGATCGTGAGGTCCTTGCCGGTGCCGGGGTGGTGCCAGTCGCGCGGCACGGTCATCTCCGCGCACTCCAGGCCCGTTTGCCCGGGGCAGGGCTTCCAGTCCAGCTTCTGGGACGCGTACTGCTCCGGCACGGGCACGGTGGCGGTGGGGGCGCCTGTGGCGGTGGCGGCTGCCGTGCGGGGCTGTGCGTCGGCCGTCCCCGCCGGGAGCACCGTGGCGGCGATCACTGCGGCGACGGCAGCCGACACGGCGGGGGCGGCGAATACGGCCCGCCGCGATTTCCTGGACTCGGACATCGAACCTCCTGGTGCGTGGTGACGGTTCGATGTTCCCGGGCGGGACGGCCTGATTCGATCCCTCTGGCATCCGTCCCGGGGGTGGTACTGGTGCCACCCCCAGGGGGAAGCGACGGTCAGGGCTTCTTCATGAAGGCGACTTCGGGATAGGCCGGGGACGGCCGGTCGAAGAGCGGGCTCGGGGTGCCGCGCAGGTGCCGGTCGACGAACGCGCTCACGTACGCACGGGTCAGCGCGGTCGAGCGGGTGCCGTGCAGGGTGCCGTAGGCGCCTGCCACCTGGTCCGGCGGGAGCTGGTCGCGCAGACCGAAGCGGTCGGCGATCCAAGGGGCGTCCGTGAACGTCAGGTGACCGCCTTCGGGCACGTCGAGCCAGCGCTTCCAGCCGGTCAGCCGCTGCCAGCTCTTGTCCCAGTTCTCCATGTGCCCGGCCCTCTGTGCGCCCAGGAGCAGCACGGGCTTGTTCGGTCCGCCGGCGGGCAGGCTGCCGGGGAAGTCGCCGTCGAGGTTGACGGCGGCGTCCACGCGCTTGTCGACGCGCAGGGTCTCCACCGCACTCGCGCCTCCGATGGAGTGGCCGACCACGGCGATCCGGTCGCGGTCGACGGCGAGCGGGCTGCCGGGGGCGGTCAGTCGGCCGAGGACGAAGGAGAAGTCCTTCGCCCGGTTGCGTACGACGGCGGCCATGTCCGGCTTCTCGCAGGTCTCGCAGGTCTCGATGCGCCCGCCGGGGAACTCGACGGGGGCCTCGTAGGTGTGGTCGACCGCCGCTACCGCGTAGCCGCGCGACGCGAGGTCCTCGCCGAGCCCGGTGAGCGTCAGCCGGCTCATGCCGAAGCCGGGTGAGAGGACGACCAGCGGCCGGGGGGCGCGGGCCGGCGCGGCGTTCAGGGTGGAGTTGGTGCGGATGCCGGCGAGGTCCTCCTTCCCGATGACCAGCTTGGACAGCTCCTTCGACACGAAGGGGGTGTTCCGGTCGCCCTGGTGCCGCGCCGGGTACCAGAGCGTGACCATGAGCTGCCGCTTGCCCGCTGCGGGCTTCCAGGGGTCGGGGCGCGAGGCGTCGGTGAGGTGCAGGGTCTTCGTCCCGACCGGCTGCTTGCCCGTGGGAGCCGGGACCCGGACCGGGGTGCCGGACGCCGACGGCTCGGAGGCCGGCGCCGCCGCCGCGGCTGCGGCCTGGGGAACGGCGAGGGCCGTGAGGAGCGCGGCGGCCACGAAGGACCGCCGCGTTGTCTTCCGCGATTTCCACAACATGATCATCACGTTATGCGGCCGTGACCATGTCTGCCATCAGCCTCAGGTCGGAGATGATCAACTTCGCACGGCGGCCTCCGCGGCTTCCTCCGCGGCGTCTGCCGCTTCTGCCGTGTCTGCGGCTTCTGCCGTGTCTGCGGCTTCTGCGGCTTATGCGGCGCCCTTCGGTGCTTCGTGGAGGGCGGCGGCACCGGCGCCGCGCCGGCGGTCCATCTCGCGCCACTCCGGGCGCAGTCCGGCCAGGTTGGTGGTGAGGAAGTACGCCACCCCGCCCGCCAGGAGGACGGGCACGAGGCCGGCGGTGGTGACGGCGATTCCGGCGAGCAGACCGCCGAGCGGGATGCCCGCCCAGGCCAGGGAGTCGCCGATCGCCCGCACCCGGCCCAGGAGGGCGCGCGGCACCCGCTCGAAGGACACGGCGCCGAGGATGGGGTTGAGGAAGCCGCCGCCGAAGCCGCCGACCGCGAACACCACGAGCACCACCCACAACGGCGCTCCGCAGGCGAGCACCACGAACTTCGGCGCCCCCGCGAGCAGGAAGCCGGCGAAGAACACCGGGCGGCGGCGCAGCCGGTGGGCGAGCGCGGCGGCCACGAGGCTGCCGCACACGGCCGTGACACCCGCCGCGCTGCTGATGAGGCCGATGGCCGCGGGGCCGCCTCCGGAGCTCTCGGCCCACACCGGGACGAGGACGGCCATGAAGCCCGCCTCGAGGAGGTTGGTGATGCCGACCATGATGATGATCGTGAGCAGCAGGGGCTCGCCGCGCAGGAAGGCGAAGCCTTCGCCGAAACGGCGCCAGTAGCCTGCCGGTTCGCGTGGGCCGCCGGCGTCCGCCGGCGCGCCGCCCGGCGGGACGGGCAGGCCCATGCCGCGCGGGAGCGCGAGGGCGATCACGAGCGAACCCAGGGCGAAGGAGGCGGCGTTGACCGCCAGGCCCGCCATCGGGCCGAGCAGCGCCACCAGCGCGCCGCCGGCCGCCGGGCCGATGGTGGAGGCGAGGCGCTCGGTGACGCCGGAGAGGCCGGTCGCCCGCTCCAGGGGGACGCGGCTGCGCTCCGCGGCCTCCGGCACCATGATCTCCTTGGCCAGGTCGCCGGGCCCGCGCACGGCACCGATCACCGCGACGAGGCCGAGCAGCAGCCAGAACGGCAGCAGGTCCAGGGCGTGGAGCAGGGGGACCAGCGCGGCAGCGGCGGCGCTGAGGGCGTCGGTCGTCCAGGAGACGACGCGCGGCCCGACGCGGTCCACCACGGGGCCGGTGAACATCTTGACCAGGACGTACGGCGTCATCTCGCAGAAGGCGACGAGCCCGGTCTGCGTGGCGCTGCCGGTGGTGACGAGCACGAACCACGGCAGGGCGACCGCCGAGACGCGCGTACCCGTCAGGGAGACGGCCGTCGCCGTGAGGATCCCGGCGAGCGGGCGGAGGCTGCGACGCGCGGGAGGGGTGCCGTCGGAAGGCCCGCCGGGGAAAGGCCCCTCGACGGGAGGCTTGTCGGCGGGAGGCCCGTCGGCGGGAGAGGCCTCCGGGCGGGAGGACGGCAGGTCGCCGGATATCCGGCCGGGCTGCGGTGCGGGCGCGGTCATGCTCCCCCCTGCCCGTCCGCGCCGTCCGCTGCGCCGTCTCCCGCAGGTCCTTCCCCACGTGCTTCCGCAGCTCCCCCGACCGCGGCCGGGTCGGGCAGGACGTGCAAGGTGACCGAGACGCACTGGCTTCCGGCGGGCGCGTCCGCGCCGGGCGCGAACCGGCGATAGCGCTCGATGACCGACCGGAGCTCGCCGGACAGCTCCTCGGCCTCCTCCGGAGTGAGCTGCAGGTTCCAGTCGCTCATGTTGAACGCGTCCCGCCAGGGCTTCGGCAGGTCCGGGTACGCGGCGACGGCCAGCTGGGTGCGCAGGGTGTGGGCGGCCACGATGCCCTGGACGTAGCCGAGCATGGCCTCGGGCTCCTGCTCGGCGAGCGCGTCGTCATCGATCACGGTGGCCTCGTGGACGGCGCGCCACCAGCGCTCGCGGGCGTTGCCCAGCGAGGCGTCCTCCGCGACGAAGCCCGCGGCGGCGAGCTGCCTCAGGTGGTAACTGGTCGCCCCGGAGGCCAGGCCGAGGCGCTCGGCGAGCCGGGTGGCCGTCGAAGGTCCGTACATCCGCAGGAGCCCCACGAGTTGCACGCGTACGGGGTGGGCCAGGGCGCGCAGGCCCTTGGCGTCGAGCACGACATCGGTCATTCCCTCACCCTAGACTGCCAAGGTTTCTTTGCAAAGAAACCTTGGCAGTCCGTCTGCGGCGGCGGGGACCGGGCTCAGAGCGAACGCCCGGCGCCGCCGTCGATGCGGATGGACTCGCCGTTGATATACGCGGCGGCGTCCGAGACGAGAAACGCCGCCAGCTTGCCGACCTCCGCGACGGTGGCGTAGCGGCCGGCGGGGATGCGCGCGAGGAATTCGGGCTGCTCGGGCCAGCTGTCGACGTAGCCCGGCATGACGCTGTTCATCCTGATGCCCTTGGCCGCGTACTGGTCGGCGTACAGCTTGGTGAAGCTCGTGAGCGCGGCCCGCAGAGCGGAGTTGACGGGGATCATGCCGAGCGGCTCGAAGGCCGTGTACGAGGAGAGGTTGACGAAGGCGCCGCCACCGACCCGCTCCATGTGCGGGGTGACCAGGCGCGCCATGCGCACGACGCTGAGCAGCAACATGTCGAGCCCGTCGTGCCACTCCTCGTCGGTGACCTCCAGCAGCGCGCCGTTGCGGGCGTGGCCGGCTCCGTTGACGACGGCGTCGATGCGGCCATGGCGCTCCAGGGCGTGGTCGACGAGGCGGGCCAGGTCACCGGGGTCCGTGAGCGAGCCGGTCACCGCGCTGCCGCCCAGCTCATGAGCCAGCTCGTGGACGGAGTCGTCGATGTCGAGGAGGACGAGGCGGTGGCCCGCGGCGGCGAGCTCGGAAGCCATGCCACGACCGATGCCGGAGGCGGCGGCGGTGACGATCACAACGCGGTCGGGCGTGGGAGTGGGGGCGGGCACGGGAGCGGGGGGCATGGCGGGCGCCTTCCGGACACTTGCATACGACGGTACGAATAGAACCGTACAGTCAAACTCTCTCCGTACGAAATCCGTCGTACGATCGTCCTCATGGCCACCTACCACCCCGACCGCGATCAGCTGCTCGTCGAGGACGTCCTGAGCGCCCTGGGAAATCCGGTGCGGCTAGGGATCGTGCGCGAGCTCGACGCCTCGCCCGGTGAACGCACCTGCGGCAGCCTCCCGCTGGAGATCACCAAGGCCACGGCCACGCACCACTGGCGGGTGCTGCGCGAGTCCGGGATCACGCGCGAGCACAAGGCGGGCCGCTCGAAGGCCGTCTCGCTGCGCCGCGAGGACCTCGACGCGCGCTTCCCCGGACTGCTCGACGCCGTGCTGCGCGCCACTCCCCCGGCGCGAAAGCCGTAGACCGGCGCCCGGATCCGTCAGCGGACCGAGGCGTACGCGCCGAGGGCGATGGCCGCGAAGTTGCGCAGGGAGTCCGTGCCGGGGGCGAAGTAGCCGGTGTGGCCGTGGGCTCCGCGCGTGGGGACGATGCGGGCGCCGAACTCCGGCGAGGTGGGGTCCGTGCCGTGGCCGAGGCCGAAGAGGTCGACGTTGGGGACGTTGCCTATCCAGTCCGAGGAGTTGCGCGCGGCGGCCCAGACGCGGGCGCCCGTGTGCAGTGCGGCCGCCGAACCCGCCCGCATGCCGGGGCTGCCGAGCGCCACCAGGTCCGCGGCCTCGGTGCGGTCGACGGACGGGGCGGCCAGGCCGCAGACCACCGAGCCGTAGCTGTGGCAGAAGACGGAGGGCGGCGGCGCGGCGGGAGAGGCGGCGGCCGCCGCCAGCCCGGCGAGCAGGCGCTCCAGGCGCACGGCCCCGGCCTGCGCGAGCCGGCCGGTGGCGGCGTCCACGCCGAGGCCGACCGGCGTGGTGTAGCCGGCCCAGGCGATGACCGCGGTGGGGGTGCCGGGCGCCCTGCGCTCCATCTCGGCCCGCAGCGAGGCGGCCATCCCGGCGGGGGTGCCGTAGCGGTCCTTCGTCCGGTCGAACGTGCGCAGGTCGATGTCCGAGCCCGGCACGATGACGGCCGTGTGCCGGGCCGCCGCCAGATCGCCGTACACCTCGGCGACCTGGCCGCGGCCGCGCGGGTCGAAGGCCAGGATCCGGCGGCCCGGCGCGAGCAGCCGCTCGCAGCGATCGGCCCGCGCCCGGGCCTCTTCCCGCGCGGCGCGGGGCAGGCTCGCGTCCGCGGCCCGGGCCCGCGCCTCATCCCGCTCGGCGGCTATCGCCCGGGCGTTGGCCTCGTACCGCAGGGGCACGGGCGCACCGTCGAGATTGCCGACGACCAGCGCGTGACGGGCCGCCAGGTCCTTGCGCCGGGCCTCGGTGAGTCCGGCGAAGAACGCGGCGACCGTACGCGGTGCCGCCGTCGCCGGGTCCGGCAGCTCGCGGTGGAGGGAGTGGTCCGCTCGCCACGCCGCGGCGCCGGCGGGCGGGCCGGTGACCACGGCCTGCTCGTTCCCGACGGCCCAGCCCGCTGTGCCCGCCACCACCGTGGTGGCCAGAGCTGCGGCGACCAGCGTGCGCTTGAAGCGGCCCATGACTGTCTCTCCCTCGTCCCTCGGCGTGACAGAGGGAAAGTTAGGGAGAGGGTGTGCGAGCCTGCGTCACTCCACGGAGCCAACCGTGGAGTGATACCTCAGTAGGGGGTCGGCGAGGGGGCCGTCACCCTCGCGCCGAGCCCGTGAAGTCCTCGGAGTTCCCTGAGTCCTCAAAGTCCTCGGAGTCCTCGTAGTCCGCGTAGTCGAAGCCCGGGGCGACCACGCACGTCACCAGGACCGGCTCGTCCCCTGCGGGCCGGGCCGACTGCCACACGCCGCCCGGCACCAGGAACTGCGGTTGCTCGCCCCGCTCGACCCCGGGCCCGAGGACCACCTCCCCTGCCCCCTTCCCGTCGGGCGCGTCCCCGGAGCCGCCGAGCCCCATCCGCAGCGGGCCGCCGCGGTGCCACAGCCACAGCTCGTCGGAGCGCACGCGGTGCCAGCGGGAGACCTCACCGGGGTGGAGGAGGTAGTAGATGCCGGTGGCGAACGCCCGCGGCCCGCCGTAGCCGTCGGGAACCGCTTCGCGCGAGGTCTTCCACGTCTCGCGGAACCACCCTCCCTCGACGTGCGGTTGGAGGCCGAGGAGCTCGACCAGTCCCGAGATGCCGGAAGTCCTGTCAGCCATGGGGGCATTCTCGCGCGGCTCCCGGCCGGCCGCTCCCCGAACGCACTCCTCAGCCCCCGGGCCGGTCGGCGGCCTCCGGCTCGACCGCGTCCGAGGCTATGAGCAGGGCCGTGCCGATGACCGCGAGGATGATGCTCGCGTATATCTCGTAGCCGTCGAGGAAACCCAGGTAGCGCACGACCACCCAGTAGTGGAACCAGCCGGTGAGTCCGTGGACGACGCCTCCCAGACCCTGCAGGAGGAGGATGACGCCGACGCCTTCGAGCAGCTTCTTCATACCCGCCATGCTCCTGCCGCCGCCCGGCCCCCGTCGTCGCCCGGAAGGCTGCGCGGCACCGACCGAAGTAGTCGCCCGCGAGCCCTCGGATCACCCAAGGTCCCGCCCCGTGCAACTTTGGTATCGACCTCCGTCCGGCCCCTCCGGTCCGCTCGCCGCGCCGGTAAATTGGCTGCTCATGGACGCGAAGACCGAGGAGACGGCGGAGGCGGCGGAGGCGGAGGTGCGGTCCCGCCGGGCGCGCAGTGTGCGCGACTGGGCGGTCGACATCCTGTGCATCGCCCTCGCGGCCGTCATCGGGATCATGGCCGCCGAGGCCCTGCGCAAGGATCCTGACGCCTCGCAGACGCTCCTCTTCTTCGACCAGATCGTGGGCGCCCTGGCCTGTGTCGCGCTGTGGATGCGCCGCCGATGGCCGGTGCCGCTCGCCGTGGTGCTGGTGGTGGTGAGCACCCCCGTGCCGCCCGCCGCAGGGGCCATGCTCGTCGCGGTGTTCACGGTGGCCGTGCACCGGCCGTTCCGGACCGTGGCCGTGGTGGGAGGGCTCGCCCTGATCAGCGAGCCGCTGCAGGCGGCGATCCGCCCCGACCCGGACCTGCCGTTCCTCACTGCGACGGCCACGGGCGTGCTGCTGGTCCTCACCGTCATCGGCTGGGGCATGTTCGTCCGGTCCCGGCGGCAGCTGGTCCTGTCGCTGCGCGAGCGGGCCCGGCGGGCCGAGGCGGAGGCGGAGCTGCGGGCGGAGCGGGCCCAGCGCCTGGCCCGGGAGCGCATCGCCCGGGAGATGCACGACGTCCTGGCGCACCGGCTGTCGCTGCTGTGCGTGCACGCGGGGGCGCTGGAGTTCCGCCCCGACGCACCGCCGGCGGAGGTGGCCCGGGCCGCCGGGGTGATCCGTGACAGCGCACATCAGGCCCTGGAGGATCTGCGCGAGGTGATCGGGGTGCTGCGCGCCCCGGGCACGGAGAGCGGCGGGGATCGCCCGCAGCCCACCCTGGCAGCGTTGGAGGAGTTGGTGGAGGAGTCCCGGCTGGCGGGCACGGAGGTGGTCCTCGACCAGCGAGTGGCCGACGCCCCGTCGGTTCCCGAGGCCACGGGCCGCACGGTCTACCGGATCGTGCAGGAGGCGCTGACCAACGCCCGCAAGCACGCGGGAGGGGCGGCCGTGCGGGTCACGGTCGAGGGCTCCGCGGAGGCGGGCCTGTCGGTGGCGATCACCAATCCGCGGGGGGACGGGAGCGGTGCGTCCGTGCCCGGGTCGGGGCAGGGCCTCATCGGCCTGGCCGAGCGCGCCGCCCTCGCGGGCGGCCGCCTCTCGCACGGTCCCGCACCCGACGGCGGCTTCCGCGTCGACGGCTGGCTACCGTGGCGGCCATGAACGTCCCGCAGCCACCGCACGGCCCCGAGCCCTCGCAGTCCCCGCCGGCCCAGCAGCCCCCGTCCGCTCGGCAGGCTTCGCCGGCCGAGGAGTCCACGCGGCCCGAGCAGCCCCCGCAGGCCCGGCCGATCCGGGTGCTGCTCGTCGACGACGACCCCCTGGTGCGGGCCGGGCTGTCGTTCATGCTGGGCGGCCTGCCCGACATCCGCATCGTCGGAGAGGCCTCCGACGGCTCGGAGGTGACCGCCCTCGTCGACCGCCACACTCCGGACGTGGTGCTGATGGACATTCGCATGCCGTCGGTCGACGGCCTGGCCGCGACGGAGGAGCTGCGCCGCCGCGAAGGCGCCCCGGAGGTCGTCGTCCTGACGACCTTCCACGCCGACGAGCAGGTGCTGCGGGCCCTGCGCGCCGGAGCGGCGGGCTTCGTCCTCAAGGACACTCCGCCCGCGGAGATCGTCGCGGCCGTGCGCAGGGTCGCCGCCGGCGAGCCGGTCCTCTCCCCCGCCGTCACGCAGCAGCTGATCACCCGGGTCACCGAGCGGGAGCGGGACACCCGCGGCGAGCGGGCCCGGTCGCTGCTGGCCTCGCTCAACGACCGGGAGCGGGAGGTCGCGGCCTGCGTCGGGCGCGGCCAGTCGAACGCGGAGATCGCCGCCGCGCTCTATATGAGCGTGGCGACGGTCAAGACGCACGTCTCGCGCGTCCTCACCAAGCTCGGCCTCAACAACCGGGTGCAGATCGCCCTGCTCGTCCATGACGCGAGCGGGCCCGGCACGGAAGCCTGAGGCCCCTCGGAGCCGGCCGCGGACGAGTGCTCCCGCGGCCCTCTCCGGAAGAGCGCGGAGCGGACCGGCGCCTTCCGTAAGCCGCTCCGCTACCGGCAGGCAACCGTCGGTCACCCTGGCGCGCCCACGGGGCGGTGTTGCGGAACCGCCTACGAAACTACATGCGGCCGACGTACGGCTGTTACAAAACAGCGGGGAAACAGCAGGTTGCCGGTCATAGGATCGAACTCATGATCCATGGGCGATTAGTTCTAATCGCCCCTTTGCTTTTCTATCCGCGCATCACGCGCAGGAGAGTGGGGGAATACCTGTGCCTGGGCACATACCGCGCCGACGCGTACTCCAGGTCGCGGGCGGCGGCGTCGTCGTCGGAGCCGGTGCGGTCGGTGCCTGGCAGTGGCTCTCCCCGGAGGCGAAGAAGAAGGCCACGCACGAGGGCACCCCGGTGCGGCCCGCGAAGGCCACGACGTCCGAGTCGTTCGTCCACGTCATCGCCCACCCCGACGACTCCCTCTACTTCATGAACCCCGAGCTGGAGCAGTCGATCCTCGGCGGCGGCCCCTCCGTGACGGTCTGCCTCACCGGCGGCGAGTCCGACGGCCGCAACGAGCTGTCGAACGCCCGCGGCTACAAGCGGCTGCCCGAGAAGCGGGGCGAGTTCGTCCGTGCCCGCCTCAACGGCTTCCGCGAGGCGACGGCCCAGATGGCCACCGGCGACTGGCTCAGCCCGTGGAACGTGGAGGCCCTGTCCCTCCTGCCGGGCATCCAGGTCGAGCTGCACACCCTGCGCGCGGCCCCCCAGGTCCAGCTGATCTTCCTGGAGCTGGTCGAGGCCCGCACCCTGCGCAACCCGCGCAAGGAGAGCCTGCGCGGCCTGTGGCTCGGGGCGACCCCGCAGCTGACGACGCTCCTGCCGGCCGGCAGCCCGGTCCGGAGCACCTTCCAGTACGGCCGCAAGCAGCTCATCGACACCCTCGTCGCGATCTTCGAGCGCTACCAGCCGACCGTCGTCCGCACCCTGGACCCGAACCCCACGCACCTGCCGAAGCCGCCGGAGTTCCCGAACACCCCGCCCGTCCTGCGCGGCATAGCCAAGTACGACCACCAGGACCACACGACGTCCGCGTTCTTCGCCCAGGCCGCGCTCGCCGAGTACTGGGGCCGCAAGCACGCCCGCCCCACGGCCGTGGACAGCTACGTCGGCTACGAGGTCTCCCACCTCCCCAGCAACCTCGACAAGGCCACCACCGACCACAAGCTCAAGTTCCTCGATACCTACGGCTGGGCCGACGGCAAGGACTGCGGCGACGCCGCGGGCTGCGGCGACCGCAAGGTGGGCCGCACCTCCGGGACCAAGTACCACGGCTGGTCGAGCAACTGCCGCCACCGCGCGCCCGGCACGATGCGCTGGGTGCAGCCGCTGCCCGACGGCCGCCTCGCGGCGTTCGCGATCCTCGACGGCGCGGCGCAGTGCTGGACCGAGGCCAGGGCCGGCAGCGGCATCTGGTCCACGCCCACCTCCCTCGGCGGCTCCATGCTGGAGGGCCAGGTGCAGGCGCTGCGCCACGCCGACGGCAACCTGCAGCTGTTCTCCATACGCACGGTGCTGCCCGCGAAGGACCAGCCGCACCGGCGCGAGGTCGTCACCGCGCTGCAGAGCGGCAACGGCTCGGGCGGCACCCCGTCGTTCGGTCCCTGGCAGTCGCTGGGCTCGCCCGAGGAGGACCCCGCCCGCTCGATGGAGATGGGCTACCCGGTCGCCGTCGCCGACAAGGACGGCACGGTCCACGTCTTCGTCCGCACCTTCGAGGGCGAGGTGAGCCGGCGCAGCGGCTCCGGCGGCAAGGACTTCTCCGAGTGGGAGACGCTCCCCCACCCCGCCCTCGAAGGTGCGGACGAAGACGTGGACCG
>NZ_JBPQTS010000016.1:0-62473 GCF_051386455.1 Streptomyces sp. URMC 124 | reverse complement strand
GACGGCCTCCGCCTCCGCCCCGCCCTCCGGTGGCCTGCCGTGCCCGCCGCGGGCCCCGTCTCCGTCCGGTGGCTGCGCAGTTGCCGGACACCGTGCTGATCCGCCGCACCATGGCGGAGATCGAGCCCGTGGCCGACAAGGCGACCTCGTACTTCTACGCGCTGCTGTTCCTACAGCACCCCGATCTGCGCGCCCTCTTCCCCGCGGCCATGGACGTCCAGCGCGACCGGCTCTTCCGCGCGCTGCTGACCGCCGCGCAGCACGCCGACGACCCCGCCGTGCTCACCTCTTATCTCTCCCGGCTGGGCCGCGGGCACCGGAAGTACGGCACCCTGCCCGAGCACTACCCCGCGGTCGGCGAGTGCCTGATCGCCGCCCTCAGCCGTTACGCGCCGGACAGCTGGAACGGCTACGCCGAGGCCGCCTGGGTCCGGGTCTACACGACGATCTCCCAGATCATGATCGACGCCGCCGCCGAGGACGAACGGCGGTCGCCCGCCTGGTGGCAGGCGGAGATCGTCACCCACGAGCTGCGCACGCCGGACATCGCCGTCGTGACCGTACGGCCCGACCAGCCCTACCCCTTCGTCGCGGGCCAGTACACGAACCTGGAAACCCCCTGGTGGCCGCGTGTGTGGCGGCCCTATTCCTTCTCCGCCGCGCCCCGCCCGGACGGGCTGCTCTCCTTCCACGTCAAGGCCGTGCCCGCCGGCTGGGTGTCCGGCGCCCTCGTCCACCGCGCCCGCCCGGGGGACGTCCTGCGGCTCGGTCCCCCCGCCGGTTCGATGATTGTGGACCACAGCACTGACAACGGCCTGTTGTGCCTGGGCGGCGGTACGGGCATCGCGCCGATCAAGGCGCTGGTCGAGGACGTCGCCGAGCACGGGCGCTGCCGCCCGGTCGAGGTCTTCTACGGCGCGCGCCACGCCGACGACCTCTACGACATCGACACCATGCTGCAGCTGCAGCGGGCGCACAACTGGCTCTCGGTCCGGCCGGTCGTCTCCGACGGCCCCACCCGCGGCCTGAGCGGTCAACTGCCCGCCATCGTGCGCCAGTACGGGCCATGGACCGCCTACGACGCCTACCTCTCCGGGCCGCCCGGCATGATCCGCAGCGGTGTGGACACCCTCAAGGGCATCGGCATTCCGTCCCACCGCATACGGCACGACTCCATCGACGGCCTCAGGGCGGCCGCGCCGGGCTGATCGGGACGGGACGTCACCCCAGGTCGTCCGCCAGCAGCGCCCGTACGCCCTCGATGTTCGCGTCGAGGTAGGCGCGCAGGGACGGGGGCACGAGATCCACCGAGGCGATCCCCGCGCGCGTGAACGGGATCCGCACCACCTCGTACGTCCCGCGCGGCTCGTCCACCTCGGGGCCGTGGCGCTGGGAGAGGTCCATGGACGCGAGCCGGCAGACGAAGAAGTGCTGCACCTTCACGCCGTGGGCAGCATGGTGGAGCGAGTGGGAGACGGTGTCGACGAAGGCGGGGACGACGTCGACGACCTTGGCGCCGAGCTCCTCGTCGACCTCGCGGTGGAGCGCGGCGACCACGGTGCTGTCCTCCGGCTCCATACCGCCGCCCGGGGTGATCCAGTACGGGGCCTCGCCGGGCTTGGTGCGCTTGATCAGGATCATCTCGAAGGCGGCGTGGGGCCCGGGGTCACCCCCGCTGTCGAGCAGGATGGCACGTGCGGTGCGCTTGACCACTGGACGTTCGGTCATAGGGGACATCTGCCGCGCGGGGCGGCCGCCGAAACCCCTGGCGGCAACCCTTTCTCACCAGGAAACCGCGGCGCGCAGGAGCCACTCGTGTGCCCGCGCGAGGTGCGGGTGGGCCAGCGTTCCGGTCCGTACAACGAGGAAATAGGTGCGCAGCGGGGGGACGGGCGGATCGAGGAGGGCCACGATCTCCCCGGTGTCGAGGGCGTCGGCGCACAGGTAGCGGGGCAGCACGCCGAGTCCGGCGCCGGCGATGACGCAGGACAGGACGGCGCGCAGGTCGGGGGCGATGACGCTGCCCGAGGCGACGGGTTCGGTGTCGAAGACGGCGGACCAGTAGCGCCTGACGAGCGGCAGGGTCTCGTGGACCTCGACCACGGGCAGGTGCTCCAGGGCCCGGACGCCCTTGTCGCGCACGACGGCCGGGCCGCCCAGCCGGGCCGCCCAGCGCGGCGCCGCGACCAGCACGTGCTCCTCGTCGCAGAGCGGGGTGGCGGTCAGGAGGCGGCCGCGCGGGCGGGAGGTGGTGATGGCGAGGTCGTGGTGGCCCGCGGCGAGGCCCTCGAAGAGGTCGTCGGCGGCGCCGTGGGCGGCGCGTACGGCCAGGCCCTGCGCGATGAGGGGGGCGAGGGCGGGCAGCGCGCGCAGGTCGGTGAACTCGGGGGGCCCGGCGAGATGCAGGGTCCGGTTCGGCGATCCCTCGTCGTCCATGCCCGCTTCGGTGATCTCCAGCAGGGCGTCGACGTGCGGCGCGACCTTGTGGGCGAGTTCCTCGCCGGTGGTCGTGGGGCGCACCCCGCGGGCCAGGCGCAGGAAGAGGGGACGGCCCAACTGCGTCTCCAGCGTGCGGATCTGGCTGGTGACGGCGGGCTGGGAGAGGCCGAGCAGGGCCGCGGCCCGGGTGAACGACCCGGCCCGGTGCACCGTGACGAACGTGCGCAACAGGGCCAGATCCATGCTGTCTCCCTGACTCGGTGCTTCCCGGTCGTAGGGGAACTATAAATAAGTCGATAGGGCTGTGTCGCCGGTGTGATTGGACACTGACGCAGAGTCAACTAGCCTGGACCGGGTGGTCATTCGTGCGTGGTTCGCGCGTCCGACCACGACGGCTCGAGTCAAGAGGGGGGAGACTCGAGCCGTCCTTACGGGCGGGGCGCCTCGCTGTGCGGGCGGTCCGCGCCGTCCAGCGCGGCGAGCACGTCCGCGACGAGGTCCTCGGTGTCCTCGACGCCCACGGAGAAGCGGATGAACCCCTCCGGGACGGCATCGCCTCCCCAGCGCCCGCGCCGCTCGGCCGTCGACCGCACGCCCCCGAAGCTGGTCGCTTCGTCGACGATGCGCAGTCCGGCCAGGAAGCGCTCGGCGTGCGCCCGGTCGGGCAGCACGAAGGAGACCACGCACCCGAAGCGCCCGCCGCGCATCTGCTGCAGGGCGAGGTCGTGGGCGGGGTCGGAGGGCAGTCCGGGGTGGCGCAGCCCGCTCACTTCGGGCCGGTCGCGCAGGGCTTCGGCGAGCGCGAGCGCGGTGGCCGCCTGCCGGTCCACGCGCAGCTGCAGCGTCGCCAGGGAGCGGTGGGCCAGCCAGGCCTCCATGGGGCCGGGGATCGCGCCGGCGACCTTGCGCCAGGTGCGCACGGCCTCGGTGAGCCGTGGGTCGCGTGCGGCCACGTAGCCCAGGAGGAGATCGCCGTGGCCGGTGAGGGCCTTGGTGCCGCTGGCCACGGAGAAGTCGGCGCCGAGTTCCAGAGGGCGCTGGCCGAGCGGTGTGGCGAGGGTGTTGTCGACCGCGACGAGCGCGCCGCGGCGGTGCGCGGCGTCGGCGAGGCGGCGGATGTCGCACACGTCGAGACCGGGGTTGGACGGTGATTCGATCCACAGCAGCCGGGCGCCCTCCAGCGCCGCGAGCTGCGCGTCCCCGGCGGTCGGGGCGGTGCGCACGGCGATGCCGAACGCTTCCAGGCGCTCGCGCAGCGCGGGCAGCAGCTGGTAGCCGTCCGAGGGCAGGACCGCCGCGTCGCCGGGTCGCAGCTGCGAGAGGAACACGGCGGTGATCGCGGCCATCCCGGAGGGGAACGCGACGGCCTCCGCTGCCTCGCCGGGGCCGCCGGGGGCCTCCAGCGCGGCGATCGCCGTCTCCAGGGCGGCCCAGGTGGGGTTGGCCTCGCGGCCGTAGGTGTAGGGGCCGGAGACCTCGCCCGGCAGGTGGTAGTGGGCGGCGAAGGCCGGGCCGGGGAGCGCGGGCTCGTTCGCCCGCGGCTCCGGCAGGCCCGCCCGTACGGCCCGGGTGCCATCGCCTGTCATGTGCAGCCCCTCAGTCCTTGTCGTCCGGCAGGATCATGTGCATCGCCCAGGCCACGACCGAGATGATCACGCCGCCGACCAGCGCGTTCCAGAAGCCGTCGACGTGGAAGGCCAGCCCCAGCTCCTTCGCCAGGAATGACGTCAGCAACAGCATCAACGCGTTGATCACGAGCGTGATGAGGCCGAGGGTGAGGATGAACAGGGGGAAGGACAACAGCTTCACCACGGGCTTGACGATGAAGTTGACCACGCCGAAGACGAGCGCGACCAGGATCAGGGTGAGCACCTTGCGCAGCGTGTTCTCACCGGAGAGCGTGATGCCCTTGAGCAGCCAGATCGCGACCGCCAGGGCCGCCGCGTTGGCGATCGTCTTGACTACGAAGTTCTTCATGGTGAGATCGTTGCAGACGCAGCATGGGGACGGACCACGACCGAGGAGCGGCTAGAGGTGGACGGCGGATGAAGGCCTTCCGGCTGGACGAACTGGAAGGGGAGCGCCTCGCGAACGACGGCGCCTACCTGCAGTTCCTGGGCGAGCGGAACATGTCGGTCGGGCTGTACGCGCTGGATGCCGGGCAGATGGACCCGCAGACCCCGCACGCCCAGGACGAGGTGTACGTGGTGATGAGCGGCCGTGCGTCGATCACCGTGGGCGAGGAGACGACCCAGGTGGGCCGGGGGAGCGTGGTGTACGTGCCGGCCGGCGTGACCCACCGCTTCCACCACATCAGCGAGGCCCTGAGGGTGCTGGTCGTCTTCTCTCCCCCTGAGAGCTGAGGGTTCCCCCGGGCAACCCGTAGGGGGACGCTCAGGGGTCGACGGGGGCTCCGCGGGCCCCGCCGGACCCCCTGCCCGCCCTAGCATCGAAAGCAAGGCCGGAGCATCCGGGCTCCGGCTCCACGAAGCGGAAAGCAGGGACGAAGGACATGGCTGAGAAGGGGATTTTCGCAGGACTCCCGTGGTGGGTGAAGTGGATCGCCGTGCCGGTCCTCGTCCTCGTGGTGTTCGGCAGCCTGATCATGAGCGTGCTCGGCTTCGTCATAGCGCTGGTCTTCAAGGCCCTGCTGCTGGTCGCGCTCATCGGCGGGCTGATCTTCGTCGTCAAGAAGTTCACGTCGTCGTCCTCGTCGTCGAAGGGCGACTGGTAGCCGTCCGGGGCCGCCGCCCGGCCGGTCGCCGCCGGGACCGGTGTTGACGCCTCTGGCAATTTCTCTGCCCTGAATCCAGCCGGAACGGCTCCGCCCCGTAGTCGAGTCGCTACGCTCCAGAGTCATAGAGCTCGTAAGCTCGGTCTCGGTCTCTATCGGTAGCTGAAAAATCACTCCTTGTGATCATGGATGCCGTCGAGCGGTGGTGTCTATGGGGCGCGAGGAGCCAATCCCGGGCCAAAACGACGAATACGGGGCATTGGGCGATGCGTGAAACGGTTCAGGCAGAAGTGATCATGACCTTCCTCGTCTCCGAGGAGCTGTCCTTCCGGATCCCGGTGGGACTGGACTACGACAGCAGCGATCCCTACGCGGTGAAGTTCACCTTTCACCTGCCCGGCGATGCCCCGGTGACCTGGGCCTTCGCGAGGGAGTTGCTGCTCGACGGGCTCAGCCAGCCCTCCGGCGAGGGCGATGTGCACATCGCCCCCGCCTCCGCCGAGCACCTCTCGGACGTCTTCATCCGGCTGCAAGTGGGCTCCGAAGGGGCCCTGTTCCGGGCCGGCGCGGCGCCCCTCGTGGCGTTCCTCGACCGGACCGACCGCATCGCCCCCCTCGGCGAGGAGCGCTCGGTCGCCGACTTCGACTACGACCTCGCCGCCGCGCTCGACAACATCCTCGCCGGCAACACCGAGGGGCAGAACGCCGGTTAGCGGCCCGGGGTGTCTCCGCCGGCCACACCCTCGTCCCGGACCGGCACCCGCTCAGTGCGCGGGGGCGCGCCCTTCGGCGCCGTCCCGGCCCCCAGCGCCCCTGAGCTGCCGCTTTCTCCGGACTCCGGTTTTCCGCCGGGCCCCGCAGCGCCCGGGAAGCCGACCCCGTTCCCGCCCGGCCCGTCCGCCGTGCCCGCCGTGCCCGCCGTGCCCGCCGTGCCCATGGCGGAGAGCAGCTGCCGCGCCAGGCCCAGACCCGTGCCACCCATCGTCAGGGCCTTCGCAAACATCTCGGACATCCCGTCCGCCCCGTTGAGCAGCACCATGTGGTCAACGTTTCCGAAGGCTTCAGCCCCAGCACGCACGATCTCGGGCCACTTTTCGGCCAGTTGTTGCGCGACCACCGCTTCCTGGTTCTCCGCCAGGGCCGCCGCACGGGCCTTGATCGCCTCCGCCTCCGCCAGACCTCGCGCCCTGGCGGCCTCGGCCGTCGCCAGCCCCTTCGCCCGCGCGGCCGACGCCTCCGCCTCACCGGTCGCCCGGGTCGCCTCGGCCGCCGCGGCGCCGCGCGCCTTGGTGGCCTCCGCCTCGGCGCCGGCGGCCGCCTTCACCCGCGTCGCCTCGGCCGCTGCCGCCAGCTCCGTCTCCCGGGCCCTCGCCTGGGCCGCGGAGATCCGCGCATCGCGCTCCGCCTCGGCCAGCGTGCGCTTCTCATAGGCCGCCGCGTCCGCGGGCTTGCGCACGTCCGCCTGGAGCTGCTGTTCGCGCCGGTGCGCCGCCAGCTCCGCCACCCGCGTCTCCTGGACCACGACTTCCTGCTGGGCCGCCGCCTCCGCCAGCGGACCGGCCTGCCGGGCCTTCGCCGCCGCGCTGTCCCGCTCCGCCTGATAGCCGGCCTGCAGGATCTCCGAGTCGCGCTGCGCCTGCGACATCCGGGCCGCGGCCTGCTGCTCCGCCTCGGTCGCCAGCCGGTCGGCCTCGGCCTGGGCGATCCGGGCGTCCCGCTGCACCGCGGCGGCGTGGGGCGCGGACAGGTTCTTGATGTAGCCCGTGGGGTCCTGGATCTCGTGGATCTGCAGCGAGTCGATGATCAGACCCAGTTTCTCCATCTCGGTGCCCGAGGCGGCCCGGGTCTCGCCCGTCAGCCGCTCGCGGTCACGGATCATGTCCTCCACGGTGAGCCCGCCGACGATCGACCGCAGGTGGCCCGCGAAGACGTTGTGCACCCGGTCGCCCATGAACTTCTGCTGGTCCAGGAAGCGGCGCGCTGCGTTGGCGATCGAGACGAAGTCGTCGCCGACCTTGAATATGACCACGCCGTGCACCTTGAGCGGGATGCCCTGCTTGGTCACGCAGTCCACGTGGAGATCGGCCTCATTGAGGTCGAGCGACAACTTCCGGACCACCTGGACCCCGGGCAGCACGAGGGTCCCCCGCCCCGTGACGATCCGGAACCCCATCCCCTCCTCCAGGCCTTCGGTCCGGTGCTTCGAACCGGAGATGACGAGCGCCTCATTGGGCTCCGCCACCCGCCACATCAGTTTGAACAGCCCGACCACGATGGCCACTGCGACGAGGACGATCCCCGCCACGACGCCGATGAGCATGCGTCCAGCCCCCCCCTTATGGGCCCCACGACGGGGCCCGAGCCTGAAAACCCTCAGAGCCCTTCTGCCCCGGCCGTATCACCGGTAAGCGGCCGGGGCAGCCGCACACCGCACCGCCAGGTCATCCGTAGGCCGCGGTCACGTACACCGTGCGCGGCGGCTGGTACTCCACGACCACCACCACCGTGCCGCGCTCGATCCGCTCGCCCGGCTCCATCGCGTAGGCCAGGAAGGCCTCGGCCCCGCCCCGGACCCGCACCATCACCTCGCCGACCAGACCCGGGCCGACCGCGCCCGTCACCCTGCCCTGCTCCCCGACCACCGGCAGCTCCCCCCTCGAGCGGTCACTTGGCCCGGCGGCGACGGCCACCCTTTCCCCTGGCGCGCCCCCCGGCCCGCGAACCGATCCCCCGACCGGCTCCCGACCCCGTACTCGCATTGTGCCGGTCGGCACTGACAACGAGGGCCGCCAGCGCGGTCGTCACGGGCACGGACGCCACCAACCCGATGCTGCCGACGAGCGTCCGTACGATCTCCTCCGCCACGATCTCGCTGGTCGCGACCGTTCCGACGCCGCTGTCGGCGATGGAGAACAGCAGCAGCAACGGCAGCGAGGCACCTGCGTAGGCCAGCACCAGGGTGTTCACCACGGACGCGATGTGATCCCGCCCGATGCGCATCGCCGCCCCGTAGAGCTTGCGCCAACTCGCGTTCGGATCGGCGTCCTTCAGCTCCCACACCGCCGACGTCTGCGTCACCGTGACGTCGTCGAGCACGCCGAGCGAGCCGATGATGATCCCCGCGAGCAGCAGGCCGCGGATCTCGATCTCCGGGTAGAGGCTGTGCACGAGGCCGGTCTGGTCGTCGGTGTTGCCCGTCAGATGGCCCCAGCTGGTGAAGAGCGTGCCGAGCAGGCCGATGAGCAGCAGTGAGGTGAGCGTTCCGATGACCGCCACGGATGTGCGGGCGGTCAGGCCGTGGCACATGTAGAGCGCGATCAACATGATCGCGCTGCCGCCGATGACGGCCACCACCAGCGGATCGGAACCCTGGAGGATCGCGGGGAGGATGAAGAGCGTCAGCACCCCGAAACTGATCACCAGCGCGACCAGCGCGAAGACCCCGCGCAGCCGGCCGACGACCACGACGGCCAGCGCGAAGAGGCCCGCCAGTATCGCCATGGGCATCGTCCGGTCCACGTCGCTGACCGAGTACTGCAGGTTCTTCGGGGCCTTGGGCGCGTACGCGAGGACGACCTCCTGGCCGACCGTGTAGCGGCGGGAGGCGCTCGGCTGGACGAGCTCGGTGAACGTCCGGCCCTTGTCCGGGCCCGAGGTCACCTCGATCTCCGACTTCTCGCAGGGGCCCTTCGGCTTGGCGGGCCCGCCGGCGCCGCCCGGACCCCCGGCCTCGGGGCCGGGAGGCTGCTGCGGCTGGGCACCGCCCTTCGCGCAGTCGACCTCCTCGATCTTCACGACCCGGCCCGACTCCGTCTTCTGGTCGAGACCGAGCCCGGAGTGCTCGTGCGGGGGAGCGCCACCGGGCCACAGCACGACCAGGCCGGTGAGCACGGCGGCCGCGAAGGGGATGAGGACGACGGCGATCACCTTGCGCAGGTGCGCGGAGACGGGGGAGGCGGGGCCGTGCGAGTGGCTGTGCCCATGGCTATGGCCGTGGCCGTGTCCCTGGCCGTGCCCCTGCCCGTGGCCGTGCCCCTGTCCGTGGCTGCGGCCATGAGCGGATGCAGGGCTTGGGCTCCGGGCGGGCGCGGGGTGGTCGTGGGCGCCGGGACGCCCGTCGTCGTGGGGGTGGGCTGGGAATTCATGGTCCGTGGGGGTCACGACCGCATCATCGCAAGCCCCCCTGGCCCTTCGGACCGGAGAGGCGCTAGCGTGGTGGCACCTTTGCAATCGCGGGAGCTCGGAGCACCGGGCTGAGAGGGCGCTGACCTCCGTACGGAGATTCGTACGGATGACCGCTGCGTCGACCGCCGAACCTGTTACCGGGTAATGCCGGCGTAGGGAGTTCTGGTCTCATGACCTCGCAGGATGCACGCACGTCCGAAACCGGCCGGGAGATCGGCTGGCACAAGGACTACGTGACCGGCTCGCGTCCGGACCTTCGGGTGCCGGTTCGGCGGGTCCACCTCACCAACGGGCAGGACGTCCGGCTGTACGACACGTCCGGCCCGTACACCGACCCGGCGATCGAGACGGACGTCCGGCGCGGCCTCCAGCCGCTCCGGGAGAACTGGATCATCGGCCGTGGTGACACCGAGGAGTACGCCGGGCGCCCGATGCGCCCGGAGGACGACGGCATCAAGCACACCTCGCCGCGCGGGGGGCTGAAGAACCTCGACGCGGTCTTCCCCGGCCGCCCGCGCCAGCCCCGCCGGGGGCGCGGCGGCCAGGCCGTCACCCAGCTCGCGTACGCCCGCCGCGGTGAGATCACCGAGGAGATGGAGTACGTGGCCCTCCGGGAGAACGTCTCTCCCGAGACCGTCCGCGAGGAGATCGCGGCGGGCCGGGCGGTCCTCCCGGCCAATGTGAACCACCCCGAGATCGAGCCGATGATCATCGGCAAGAAGTTCCTGGTGAAGGTCAACGCCAACATCGGCAACTCCGCGGTCACCTCCTCCATCGAGGAGGAGGTCGAGAAGATGACCTGGGCCACCCGCTGGGGCGCCGACACGGTCATGGACCTCTCCACCGGCCGCAACATCCACACCACGCGCGAGTGGGTGCTGCGCAACTCCCCCGTGCCGATCGGCACCGTGCCGCTCTACCAGGCCCTGGAGAAGGTCGACGGCAAGGCCGAGGAGCTCACCTGGGAGATCTACAAGGACACGGTCATCGAGCAGGCCGAACAGGGCGTCGACTACATGACCGTCCACGCGGGCGTGCTGCTGCGCTACGTCCCGCTGACCGCCCGCCGCAAGACCGGCATCGTCTCCCGCGGCGGTTCGATCATGGCCGCGTGGTGCCTGGCGCACCACAAGGAATCGTTCCTCTACGAGAACTTCGAGGAGCTCTGCGAGATCCTCGCGGCCTACGACGTGACGTACTCGCTCGGCGACGGGCTGCGCCCCGGCTCCATCGCGGACGCCAACGACGAGGCGCAGTTCGCCGAGCTGAAGACCCTCGGCGAGCTCAACACCATCGCCAAGCGCCACAACGTCCAGACGATGATCGAGGGCCCGGGCCACGTCCCGATGCACAAGATCAAGGAGAACATCGACCTCCAGCAGGAGATCTGCGAGGAGGCCCCGTTCTACACGCTCGGCCCGCTGACGACGGACGTCGCCCCCGCGTACGACCACATCACTTCGGGCATCGGCGCCGCGATGATCGCGTGGTGGGGCACGGCGATGCTCTGCTACGTCACGCCGAAGGAGCACCTGGGCCTGCCGGACCGCGACGACGTCAAGACCGGCGTGATCACGTACAAGATCGCTGCCCATGCCGCGGACCTGGCCAAGGGCCACCCGGGCGCGCAGGAGTGGGACGACGCGCTCTCGGACGCCCGGTTCGAATTCCGCTGGGAGGACCAGTTCAACCTGGCCCTCGACCCGGAGACGGCACGGGCCTTCCACGACGAGACGCTGCCCGCCGAGCCGGCGAAGACCGCGCATTTCTGTTCGATGTGCGGGCCGAAGTTCTGCAGCATGAAGATCTCGCAGGACATCCGGCGCGAGCACGGCGGCGATCTCGCCGTCGACCCCGAGGCCGGGATGGCGGAGAAGTCCAAGGAGTTCGCGGCGGCGGGCAACCGCGTCTATCTGCCGATCGCCGACTGAGCAGGGCCGGGCAACGTCCGGCCGGCCACCGGCTACCGGTCACCAGCCATCAACACCGACCACTGGGCGGCGGGCCGGGATCCTGTCCCGGCCGCCGTGTCCGGAGGGCCGCCCGGAGTCACTCCGGGCGGTGGTCCGGGCCGCCGTAGTCGGGGCTGGTGAAATCGGGGCTCGTGTAACCGGCGCGGGTGCCGGAGCCGGAGTCGCTGTCGGGGCTGGTGAAGCCGGGCCGGGAATACCCGAGGTGGGGCGTGCGGCCCTCACGGCGCCGGGGAACGGCCGGAGCGGACCGTCCCGCGCCCCCGCCGGGGCCGGCGGGGGCGTTGGCCAGGGCCTCGCGGAGGAAGGGCAGCAGGCCGCGGTGGATCAAGGCCTGCCGCCACGCCTCTCCGGCCCGCTCGGCGTCCTCCTTCATGCGCACCCCTCGCGCATCACTCCCTCCGGAGGAGCCGTTGCGCAGGGCCGTGAGCACGATGCCGACCATGGCGATGAACACACCGGCGGCCGTGAGGCCGGCGAACCACCAGCCGACGTTGACCATCGGGTCCGCGACGGCCGTGTTGGAGCCGACGGACCGCAGGACGTAGCCGATGGCCAGGAAGATCAGGGCGGCGATCCCCGCGAGGACCGGGGCCAGCACGGCGAGCACCGCTCCGGCCCCCGCACCCGAGGACTCCTCCTGCTCTCCGTCCGCGGCAGCGGGGGCGGCCGCGCCGGAAGGAGCGCTTTCGGAATCGGATGCGCCCTCGGCGCCCGCGGTTCGGGAGCGTGCCGTCGCGGAGAGCGCGCGCAGTGCATCGCGCGCCCTTACGTAGTTCTGGTATTCGACCGTTGCGCAAGCCGAGATGGCGGGCATGGCGTCGAGTGCCATCTCGCGCAGCTGTTCTGTATTGAGCCGCTGTCCTATCGCTGCGGCAAGTTCCGGGTCATGGTTCGCGGTACGCAGCGCCTGGTCGAGAACCCGCTCGAATTCCGGGTGGTCCTCGGCCAGCAGATGCGGAGCGCTGTTCATGTGCATCCCCCGATGCTCCGTAGGGCCGTGGTGCCGGCTTACACCGGGCAGTGGGCGGAAACGGAGGAGAGCCTGCTACGGATAAGCCGATGGTAGAGCCGTACCGGCGCGGGGTGACAGCGTGTTTCCCGAATTCCCCCCGCGGCGGTGGAACTCCCTACCTGCCCGTCCGCCTGCCCGCTGAACCCTCAGTCAGCCAGGGGAAGTTGCACGACCAGCAGTTTTCCGGCCATCGTGACGCCGCCGTCCATGGCGAGCGCGAGCCCGTCGGCGTACAGGTGCGGGCCGTCCACCAGCGGCTCACCGTCGTCCTCGGCGTCCGGCTCCTCTCCGCCGACCTCTCCCAGGAGGTACGGGATCGGGCTGTGACCGTGCACGATCCGGCCACCGCCGTAGGTGCCCAGCAGCTCGCGCACGGCCATCGGGCCGGCCTCCTCGTCGCGGAAGGCGAAGCGCTTGGTGAACTTCCGGAAGAGGTCCCAGACCTCGTCCGGGTCGTTGCGCTGCAGGGCCTCGGTGATCGCGTCGTTGACGTCCTCGATGGAGTCGCCGAACTCCAGGTAGGCGGTGGTGTCGGAGTGCACCAGCAGGTGCCCGTCCTCCTCGGCCATGGCGTCGAGCCGGGACATCCACTGCAGGTGGTGGTCCTCCAGGCGCTCCATGTCCGAGCGCTGGCCGCCGTTGAGCAGCCAGGCCGCCTGGAAGGAGGCCGTGCCCGCGCCCGAGTTGACCGGCGTGTCGGCGAACCGCTTCGCACCGATGATCAGCAGCTCGTGGTTGCCCATGAGGGCCTTGCAGTAGCCGCCGGCGGCCGCGGCCTCGGCCGACAGCCGCATCACGAGGTCGATCACGCCGACGCCGTCCGGGCCCCGGTCGGTGAAGTCGCCGAGGAACCACAGCCGGGCGTTGCCCGCGGCCCAGTGGCCCGCCGCGTCGATCAGGCCCTCCGCGGCCAGCGCCTCGTAGAGCTCGTCCAGATAGCCGTGGACGTCGCCCACGACGTAGAGCGGGCCCAGGCCGGGGCGCTGCGGGGCCGGGGGGTGCGGATCGGTGAGCGGGGTCAGCTCGACCGTCGGGACGTCCTGAGGAGCCCGCTGGGGGGCGCCACGACCGATCACCGGGAGGTCCCGGGCGGTCGGGGTGTAGCCGTCGGGGGCGTCCATGGGCGGCTGCACGGGGGGCGCGGACTGGGCGTACGGCGCCATGGGGCCCGCGGCCACGGGAGGCGCAGGAGGCGCGGCGTAGCCGGGGAAGGGCGGGATCCCCGCCGTGTGCCGTGCCGCGGGTCCTTGACCGGCCCCCTGAGTCATCGACCCCTCCACCATCGCGCCGCCGTGCACCTTGTGGACCTTGCCTGGTCGACGGCGGTCCGTGGTGTCGTGCGCCCATCATAGGAATGACCGTCGCGGCTTGTGACGCACCAGGGGCCGCGAATCGGGGCAGGAGAGTGCGCACGACGGGTTTTTCTCCCCAATTGAGCCATTCGCCCAAGGGCTGTGCGCCCCCCGAGCGCCCTCCCGGCGGGCAGGTGAAGGCGGTGGAGACGGGGAACGGCGCGTTGACCGGGAGGCGGGCGGCCGGGCCGGGAGTGCCGGGCGCCGCCGCCCGGCACCCGCCGGCGCCGGATCGGACGGCGCCGGCGGGTGCGGAGCTTCCGGATCAGCCGGCGGGGCCGCGCGGCGCGCTGACCGTGGTGCGGGGCGGGCGGCGCTGCGAGGAGGTGCGGACGATCAGCTCGGTCGGTATCACCTGCTCGACCGGCCGGCCGCTGTCCAGCCCCTCGATGGCGTCGATGAGGAGCTGGACCACCGCGGTGCCGATGCGCCGCGGCTTGAGGGAGAGCGTGGTGATGGGCGGCTCGGTGGTGGCGTAGACCGTGGACTCGCTGCAGCAGACGAGCAGCAGGTCGTCCGGGACGCGCAGCCCGTAGCGGCGGGCGGCGGCCAGCAGGTCGGTGCCGTTGGGGTCGAACAGGCCGTAGACCGCGTCCGGCCGGTCCGGGCGGGCGAGCAGCCGGTCGGCCGCGACGGCGCCGGCACAGGGGTCGTGGGCGGGGTACTTCTCGTAGACCGGGTCCTGGCCGACCCGCTCGCACCAGTGCAGGTAGGCGTGGGTGGAGAGCCGGGTGTACGTGTCGGTGCTGGTGCCCGTCAGCAGGCCGATGCGGCGGGCTCCGGCGGCGGCGAGGTGGTCGAGGATGCCGAGGACGGCGGCCTCGTGGTCGTTGTCCACCCACGCGGTCACGGGGAGGGTCCCCGCGGGGCGCCCGTCGGAGACGACGGGGATGCCCTGACGGACGAGGTCGGAGACCACGGGGTCGTGGTCGGAGGGGTCGATGACGACGGTGCCGTCGAGGGCGACGTTGGACCACACGTCGTGCCGGGAGGTGGCGGGGAGGATGACCAGGGCGTAGCCGCGGGCCAGTGCGGCGGAGGTGGCTGCCCGGGCCATTTCGGCGAAGTAGGCGAATTCGGTGAAGGTGAAAGGTTCATCCCCGTACGTGGTCACCGTCAGGCCGATGAGGCCGGACTTGCCGGTACGGAGGGTGCGGGCCGCGGCCGACGGGCGATAGCCCAGCCGGTCGGCGACCTCGCGGACATGGCGGCGGGTCGCGTCCGGTAGCCGGCCCTTGCCGTTGAGCGCGTCGGAGACGGTCGTGATCGAAACCCCGGCGGCGGCGGCCACGTCGCGGATGCCCGCACGTCCATGCCGGCTGCCCCTGCGGGATGGTTCCGCCCGGCTCACCTGATGCTTCCCTGCTGCTGTCATGGCGAGCCGATAGTAGGGCTCGGGTGGTCCGTTGGCAGGGCGGCATATTTGACTGTTGACAGGCACGTTTCTGCAAGAGGAATTCCCTTCAATGACCATGGAAACGCAGCCAGTTGTGCCCTTCGGTAGGGCCCCGGAGGCCTGTGGCATATCCGCACCTGGTGAATGGTCCAGGTCTCGAAGAGGTCTCAACTCACCTTCATGGGGGATGCGCGCCACGGCGCCCGCCACCGGCGCACGCCATTTGCGGAAGCGCTCCCCCTGCTCTGGACGCCGACCCGGTGAATCCTCTTAAGGTGTGCAGTATTCATGTCCGCTATTCGTGTGCGGCTCGTCCCGTGCGGCTGCGAGCGCACGGGATGTCGAGGAGGACCTGCGGTGACCGAGAAGACCCCCAAGCTGCGCGCCGCGCTGGACGGCGTGCCGACCTACAAGCCGGGCAAGCCCGCCGCTGCCGGCGGCCCGGTCGCGTACAAGCTCTCCTCCAACGAGAACCCGTATCCGCCGCTGCCGGGCGTGCTGGAGAAGGCGCTCGCCGCGACCGGCTCCTTCAACCGCTACCCCGACATGGCCTGCGCCGGCCTGATGGCAGAGCTCGCCGAGCGCTTCTCGGTGCCGGTCTCCCACCTGGCCACCGGCACCGGTTCCGTGGGCGTGGCCCAGCAGCTGGTGCAGGCCACGGCCGGCCCCGGCGACGAGGTGATCTACGCCTGGCGTTCCTTCGAGGCGTACCCGATCATCACCCGGGTCTCCGGCGCCACGCCGGTGCAGGTCCCGCTGACCGGTGACGACGTCCACGACCTGGAGGCGATGCTGGCGGCGATCACCGACCGGACCCGGCTGATCTTCGTCTGCAACCCCAACAACCCCACGGGCACCGTGGTGCACCGGGCCGAGCTGGAGTCCTTCCTCGACCGGGTGCCCTCCGACATCCTGGTGGTGCTGGACGAGGCGTACATCGAGTTCGTCCGCGACCCGGAGTTCCCGAACGGGCTCGAGCTCTACCGGGACCGGCCGAACGTCTGCGTGCTGCGCACGTTCTCCAAGGCCTACGGCCTGGCGGGCCTGCGGGTGGGCTTCGCGGTGGCGCACGAGCCGGTGGCGGCGGCGCTGCGCAAGACGGCCGTGCCGTTCGGCGTGAGCCAGATCGCCCAGGAGGCGGCCGTCGCCTCGCTGCGCAGCGAGGACGCGCTGCGCGAGCGGGTGGACGCGCTGGTCGCCGAGCGGGCGCGGGTCGTCGAGGCGCTGGCCGGTCAGGGCTGGACGGTGGCGCGGACGCAGGCGAACTTCGTCTGGCTGCGGCTCGGGGACTGCACGCTCGACTTCGCGGAGGCGTGCGAGCGGGCCGGGGTGATCGTGCGGCCCTTCGCCGGCGAGGGCGTGCGGGTGACGATCGGGGAGACCGAGGCGAACGACATCTTCGTGCGCGTGGCGGAGGAGTTCCGCAAGGAGCTCTGAGCGGGCCGGCCTTCCGGCCGGAGCGGCTTGCGGCGCCGCGCACCCCGGGTGGGGTGCGCGGCGTCCGGCGTCTCGGGGACGCGCCGGGGGTCTCGCCGGCGAAGGGGTACCCCGGCAGGCCCCGGGCGCTAGGGCCGAAGGGGGTACCCCCCTCACTTGTCCGAAAAGCCGGTGCGTCATAATGCTTGTGAATGTGAACGCGTTCACAAGCGCGCTCTTTATGTCCCGTTTTACCTGGGGCATACAGGTGCATAACGCCGACGACCCGTGTTGCCGGCGACGCGAGAGGCAAGGAGAGACCGAGTGAATCTGGCTTTGGCTCCTGAGACGCTGGCCCGCTGGCAGTTCGGCATCACGACCGTCTACCACTTTCTCTTCGTCCCGCTCACGATCAGCCTCGCCGCGATCACCGCCGGACTGGAGACCGCCTGGGTCCGCACGGGCAAGGAGAAGTACTTCCACGCCACGAAGTTCTGGGGAAAGCTCTTCCTCATCAACATCGCGATGGGCGTGGTCACCGGCATCGTGCAGGAGTTCCAGTTCGGCATGAACTGGTCGGACTACTCCCGCTTCGTCGGGGACGTCTTCGGGGCCCCGCTCGCGATGGAGGCCCTGCTGGCCTTCTTCTTCGAGTCGACCTTCATCGGGCTGTGGATCTTCGGCTGGGACAAGCTGCCGAAGAAGATCCACTGTGCGTGCATCTGGATCGTCGCCGTCGGCACGCTGCTGTCCTCGTACTTCATCCTCGCCGCGAACTCCTGGATGCAGCACCCCGTCGGCTACGCCGTCGACAAGGCGACCGGCAAGGCGCAACTGACCGACATCTGGGCGGTGATGACCCAGAACACCACGCTCGTCGTCGTCTTCCACACCCTCACCGCGGCCTTCCTGACCGGCGGCGCCTTCATCGTCGGCATCGCTTCGTTCCACCTCTGGCGCGCCAAGCGCAAGCAGCTGCGCGGCGAGGAGCTCGGGGAGAAGCAGCGCAGCCAGGTCGGCGCGATGCGCGCCTCGCTGCGCGTCGGCCTGACCGTCGCGGTGATCGCCGGCCTGGGCACCGCGGTCAGCGGTGACGAGCTCGGCAAGGTGATGTTCGAGCAGCAGCCGATGAAGATGGCCGCGGCCGAGGCGCTGTGGGAGACCAAGGCGCCGGCGCCGTTCTCGGTCTTCGCCGTCGGCGACGTCTCCAAGGGCCACAACAGCGTCGAGATAGAGATCCCGGGCCTGCTCTCCTTCCTCGCCCACAACAACTTCAGCGAGGCCGTCCCCGGCATCAACGACATCGCCGCCCGGGAGGCCGCGCGCTACGGCGGCGATCCCGAGGACTACATCCCCAGCATCTTCATGACCTTCTGGGGCTTCCGGCTCATGATTGGCTTCGGGATGACCTCCTTCGTCGCCGCGCTGATCGGGCTGTGGACCACCCGCAAGAAGTTCTGGCTCGCGCCCGAGTTCCGCACCGGTGAGAACGAGGTCCCGCGGCTGATGCTGACCCGGACCCGCGAGATGAACCCGTTCTTCACCGCCTGGTCCTGGCGGATCGGCGTCCTCACCATGGGCTTCCCGCTGATCGCCAACTCCTTCGGCTGGATCTTCACCGAGATGGGCCGCCAGCCCTGGGGCGTCTACGGCCTGATGAAGACCGCCGACGCGGTGTCGCCCGGCGTCGGCCAGGGCGAGGTGCTCACCTCCATGGGCGTCTTCACCCTGCTGTACGGAGTGCTCGCCGTCGTCGAGGTCAAGCTGCTCGTGAAGTACGCCAAGGCCGGACCGGACACCGACGAGAAGCCGCCCGCGAAGGACCCCCGGCTGCGGCTGCCCTCCGGCGGCGCGGGCGAGAGCCCCGAGGACGCCGACAAGCCGCTGACCTTCGCCTACTGACGCGCCCACCCGCGCAAGCGGCGGAACGGAGAACCGACCCATGCACCTCCACGACTTCTGGTTCCTGCTGATCGCGGTCCTGTGGACCGGCTACTTCTTCCTCGAAGGGTTCGACTTCGGCATAGGCGTGCTGACCAAGCTGCTGGCCAGGGACCGCACCGAGCGCCGGGTGCTGATCAACACGATCGGGCCCGTCTGGGACGGCAACGAGGTCTGGCTGATCACCGCGGCCGGTGCCACCTTCGCGGCCTTCCCCGACTGGTACGCGACCCTCTTCAGCGGCTTCTACCTGCCCCTCCTGGCCGTGCTGGTGTGCCTGATCGTGCGCGGCGTCGCCTTCGAGTACCGCCACAAGCGCAGCGGCGAGCGCTGGCAGCGCAACTGGGAACACGCGATCTTCTGGTGCTCCCTGCTGCCCGCCTTCCTGTGGGGCGTGATCTTCGCGGACATCGTCCGTGGTGTCCCGATCGGCCCGGACAAGAACTACACCGGCACCCCCGCCGACCTCTTCGGCCCGTACGCGCTCCTCGGCGGCCTCCTGACGCTCGTGCTGTTCACCTTCCACGGCGCGGTCTTCGCGGCGCTGAAGACGGTGGGCGACATCCGTGCCCGCGCCCGCTCCCGCGCCACCGTGCTGGGGATGACCTCGGGCGTGCTCGCCGTGGCCTTCCTCGGCTGGACACAGGCCGAGTCGGGCAACGGCCGCAGCATGCCCGCCCTGGTCGTCGCCGTGGCGGCCCTGGCCGCGGCGCTGGTGATGAACCACTTCGGGCGCGAGGGCTGGGCCTTCGCCTGCTCCGGCGTGGCGGTCGCGGCGGCGTTCGCGCTGCTCTTCCTCGCGCTCTTCCCGGACGTCATGCCCTCTTCGGCCAACCCGTCCTGGAGCCTGACCGCCGCGGACGCCGCCTCCAGCCCCTACACGCTGAAGATCATGACGTGGGTGGCGGTGCCGATGACGCCGCTGATCATCGCCTACCAGGCGTGGACCTACTGGGTCTTCCGCAAGCGGATCGGCACCCAGCACATCCCCGCACCCGCCGCGCACTAGGCACCAGCCGCGCACCAGGCCCGCCCCTGAGGACGGACACCGCCGGCCCTCAGGACGACCGACGGAGAGGACGGATCGCCATGAAGCCCGTCGACCCCCGGCTGCTCCGGTACGCCACCGCGACCCGCTTCTTCCTCGCCGCCTCCGTCGTCCTGGGGCTGGCGGGGGCGGGCCTCGTCATCGCCCAGGCGATGCTCATCGCGGAGATCGTCACCGGCGCCTTCCAGCACGGGCGGTCGGCGGGCGCCCTGGGCACGTCCCTGGCACTGCTCGCGGCCGTCGCCGCCGGCCGCGCCGCCGTCTCCTGGCTCACCGAACTCGCGGCCCACCGCGCGAGCGCGGCGGTCAAGTCCGAGCTGCGGAACCGTCTGCTGACCCACGCCACCCGGCTCGGCCCCGGCCTGCCGGCCGCGCGCAGGACGGGTGAGCTCACCACCCTCGCCACGCGCGGCATCGACGCGCTGGACGACTACTTCGCCCGCTACCTTCCCCAGCTGGGCCTCGCGGTCGTCGTCCCCGTCGCCGTCCTCGCCCGTATCGTCTCCGCGGACTGGGTCTCCGCGCTGATCATCGTCCTCACGCTGCCGCTCATCCCCCTCTTCATGGTGCTCATCGGCTGGGCCACCCAGTCGCGGATGGACCGCCAATGGCGGCTGCTGGCACGGCTTTCCGGGCACTTCCTCGACGTCGTCGCGGGGCTGCCCACGCTCAAGGTCTTCGGGCGGGCCAAGGCCCAGGCCGAGTCGATCCGTGTGATCACCGCCGACTACCGGCGGGCCACCCTGCGCACCCTGCGCCTCGCCTTCCTCTCCTCCTTCGCCCTCGAACTGCTCGCGACCGTGTCGGTGGCGCTGGTCGCCGTCGGCATCGGCATGCGGCTCGTCCACGGCGAACTCGACCTGGCCACAGGGCTGATGGTGCTGGTGCTCGCGCCCGAGGCCTATCTGCCGCTGCGGCAGGTGGGCGCGCAGTACCACGCGGCGGCCGAGGGACTGGCGGCGGCCGACGAGGTCTTCGCCGTGCTGGAGACCGAGCCCGCGCCGGCCGGGACCGCGCCCGCCCCCGACGTGCGGCAGGCGACCCTGACCGTCGACCGGCTGGTGGTCCGGCACGCGGGCCGCACCGAACCCTCCCTGCCCGAAACCTCGTTCGAGGTGCGGCCCGGCGAGACGGTCGCGCTCGTGGGCCCGAGCGGCTCCGGCAAGACGACCCTGCTGAACGTGCTTCTCGGCTTCGCCCGCCCGGCCGCGGGCCGGGTGCTCGTGGACGGTGCGGACCTGGCATCGCTCTCCCCCGAAAGCTGGCGGGCCCAGGTGGCCTGGGTCCCGCAACGACCCCGTCTCTTCGCCGCGACGGTCGCCGAGAACGTACGACTGGCGCGGCCCGGCGCCACGGACGCACAAGTGCGCGAAGCACTGCGCGCGGCCGGTGCGCTCGACTTCGTTTCCATGCTGCCTTACGGCACTGACACTCGCCTCGGCGAGAACGGAGCGGGCCTCTCCGCCGGACAGCGCCAACGCCTCGCGCTGGCCCGGGCGTTCCTCGCCGACCGGCCGGTTCTCCTCCTGGACGAGCCGACAGCGAACCTGGACGGCGAGACCGAGGCGTCGATCGTCGAGGCGATCCGCCGCCTGGCCGCCGGGCGCACCGTGATCATGGTCGTGCACCGGCCCGCGCTGCTGGCCGTGGCCGACCGGACGGTGCGGCTCGCCGGCCCGGCCTCCGGAGCCGGGGCGGTGCCCGTTCAGCGGGGCGGGGCAGCCCAGTCGGCGGAGCCGCGGCGCCAGGGCGAACCGCCCGTCGCCGGTGGCCTCCCGCCCTCCGGTCTCCCCGAAGCCTCGGGCGGCCCCCACGACCGTCCCGTCGGCGTCCTCGCGCGCGTGCGGGCAGCGGGCCGTCCCCTGCGCGGCCGGTTCGCCCTGGCGCTGCTGCTGGGCGCCCTGGCCCTCGGCAGCGCCGTCGGACTGATGGCCGTGTCCGGCTGGCTGATCTCGCGGGCCTCGCAGCAGCCGCCGGTGCTCTATCTGATGGTCGCCGTCACCGCGACCCGCGCGTTCGGCATCGGGCGCGCCGTCTTCCGCTACGCCGAGCGCCTGGTCTCCCACGACGCCGCCCTGCGGACCCTCGCGGACCTGCGGACGGGCGTGTACCGCAGGCTGGAGCGCCTTGCGCCCGCCGGGTTGCGCGACACCCACCGGGGCGACCTGCTGTCCCGCCTGGTGGCGGACGTGGACGCACTGCAGGACTACTTCCTGCGCTGGCTGCTCCCGCTCGGCTCGGCCGTCCTCGTCGGCGGCGCCACCGTCGGCTTCACGGCATGGCTGCTGCCGGAGGCCGGCCTGGTGCTCGCCGCGGGGCTGCTGGTGGCCGGGGTGGCGGTGCCGCTGCTGTCGGGCGCGGTCGCCCGGCAGGCGGAGCGCCGGTCCGCCCCCGCCAGGGGCGCGCTGTCCGTCCAGGTGGTCGACGTCCTCGCAGGCACCGAGGAGCTGACCGTCGCGGGCGCGCTGCCGGCGCGGCTGACGGAGCTGCGCGAGGCGGACGGCAGGCTCACCCGGATCGCCCGGCGCGCCGCGGCGGCCACGGCGCTCGGATCCGGCCTGTCCGCCCTCGCGTGCGGCCTGACGGTGGCCGCTGCCGCCTGGACGGGAGTGACGGCCGTGCACGACGGCCGGCTGGACGGGCTGTGGCTGGCGGTCGTCGTCCTGACGCCTCTGGCGGCCTTCGAAGCCGTCTCGGGGCTCCCGCTCGCGGTGCAGTACCGGCAGCGCGTACGGAAGTCCGCGGAGCGCGTGTACGAGGTGCTGGACGCGCCCCTGCCCGTGCAGGAAGGGACGGCCGGTGCGCCCGGAACGCCCTTCCCGCTGCGGCTGACGGGCCTGACGGCGCGCTACCCGGGACAGCCCGGCCCCGCCCTGGAGGACTTCGGGCTGGAGCTGACGGCGGGCCGCAGGGTGGCCGTGGTCGGCCGGTCCGGCGCGGGCAAGACGACGCTCGCCCAGGTGCTCCTGCGCTTCCTGGACGCGGAGTCCGGCACGTACACGCTCGCCGGCCGTCACACCGTGCCGATGACGGGCGAGGCGGTGCGCGGGCTGGTCGGGCTGTGCGCGCAGGACGCGCACATCTTCGACAGCTCGCTGCGCGAGAACCTGCGCCTGGCCCGGCCGGACGCGAGTGAGGACGCCCTGCGCGAAGCCTTGCGCTCGGCGCGGCTGCTGGAGTGGGTCGACGGGCTCCCCCAGGGGCTCGACACCCTGGTGGGGGAGCACGGGGCGCAGCTGTCCGGCGGGCAGCGGCAGCGGCTCGCGCTCGCCCGTGCGCTGCTCGCCGACTTCCCCGTGCTCGTGCTGGACGAGCCGGCCGAGCACCTCGACCTGCCGACCGCGGACGCTCTGACCGCCGATCTGCTGGCGGCCACCGAGGGCCGTACGACCGTGCTGATCACGCACCGGCTGACGGGCCTGGAGGCCGTCGACGAGGTGATCGTGCTGGACGGCGGGCGGACGGTGCAGAGGGGCTCCTACGCGGCGCTGGCGGCCGCCGAGGGGCCCTTCCGGCGGATGCTGGAGCGCGAAGAGGCGGCGGACACCGGCCTTCAATCCCTTTCCCTGACAAATGGTGCTTACTAGGCTCTTGGGTATGGCAGCCACGGCAGACGACTCCGGCTCGCGGGACACCGCCGGTCCCGGGGGCGCCGGGACGCCCAGGAGCGGGCCGGGCCCGATGGACCCCCTGGCCATCGCCACGGAGGCCACCCGCAGCCTGCGGGGCATGTCCACGGAGCTCACCGCGCGCGTGCCGCAGCTGCTGGAGGCCATGCGCTCGGTCGGCACCGGTCTGGAGCTGCACACCACCCTCGACCGCATCGCCCGGACCGCCGCGGAGCTCGCCGACGCCCGCTACGCCGCCATCGGCGTCATCGACTCCACGGGCGAGGGGCTGGCCGACTTCATCACGTACGGGGTGACCAAGGAGCAGCACGAGCGCATCGGGGCCCTGCCCGACGGCCGCCGCGGGCTGCTCGGCGCGCTCATCCACCAGCCGGCGCCCGTGATGCTCACCGACCTGTCCTCCGACCCGCGCTCGGCCGGTTTCCCGCCGGGGCACCCGCCGATGCGGACGTTCCTGGGCGTGCCCATCCGCGTCGGGACGGAGATCTTCGGCAACCTCTACCTGACCGAGAAGCGCGGCGGCGGCGAGTTCAGCCTGGCCGACCTGAACATGGTGAAGATCCTCGCCACCGAGGCCGGCATTGCGATCGGCAACGCGCGCGTGCACGAAGAAGAGCGCCAGAGGATGCGCTGGATCGACGGTTCCGTGGCCGTGACGACGGCTCTGCTCTCGCGCGGTGACGCCGAGGACGCCCTGTCCGTCGTCGCCGAACAGGCGCGCCGGCTCGCGGACTCGGCCGCCGGCATCGTGCTGCTGCCGGACGGCGACGGGGGGCTGGAGATGGTGGCCGTCTCGGCCGACGACCCGGCCGGCCTGCTGGGGACGGTGATGCCCCCGCACAGCCCCGTTGTCGCCGACCTGCTCGCCGGGGAGCCGGTCTTCGTCGACGACTCCGCCACCGACCCGCGCATGATCACGGGCGTGGCTCCGCGCTTCGGCCCGAGCATGCTGCTGCCGCTCAAGAGCGGCGACCGGGTGCTGGGGACGCTCGCCACGCCGCGGGCGCGCGGCGCCCGCGGGTTCACGCCGGCCGAGCGCACGCTCGCCGCCCAGTTCGCCGCGCAGGCCGCGCTCGCGCTCGTGATGGCCGAGGCGCAGCGCGACCGCGAGCGGCTGGCCGTCTTCGAGGACCGCGACCGGATCGCCCGCGATCTGCACGACCTGGTCATCCAGCGGCTGTTCGCCACCGGGCTGATGCTGGAGAGTGCGCAGCGCAACGCCGTCGTGCCGGATGTGAAGCTCAAGGTCGGCCAGGCCGTCGACGAGCTGGACGTGACGATCCAGGAGATCCGTACGGCCATCTTCGCGCTGCAGCAGGGACCCGCCGAAGCGCCCGCGGGGTTGCGCACGCGCGTCCTGCGCGAGCTGGGCACGGCCGCCGTGCCGCTGGGCTTCCAGCCCTCCGCGAACTTCGTCGGTCCTGTGGACGCGAAGGTCGGGGAGCTCACCGGCAAGAACCTCATCGCGGCGCTGCGGGAGGCCCTCTCGAACGCCTTCCGGCACGCCCGGGCGTCGCGCATGGAGGTCGTCGTCGACGCCACGGTCCTCCTTCCGGACGGCAGGCCCGGGGTGCGGCTGACCGTCGCCGACGACGGGGTCGGCATCCCGGAGGGCGGGCGCCGCAGCGGACTGAGGAACCTCGCCAAGCGGGCCGAGTCGCTGGGGGGCTCCAGCGCCTACGGGCCGGGGCTCGGGGAGGACGGGGGCGGCACCAAGGTGGTGTGGGAGGCGCCTCTCTAGGCGGTCCTCAGGCGCCCGGAGGGGCCGCGGGTCGCCCGGCCGGCCGCAGCCGTTCCTCCGAACGGACCTCAGCGGGCGCGCCCCGGCGGGACACGCGACAAGATCGCGTCCATGCGACGCCTGTACCGCCCGATCCACGGACCGCGGCTGCTGCCGAGGGCCGGTGCTGCGGTCGTCTCCGTCCTGTGCGTGCTGTGCGCCGTGTGCGCACTGGGCTTTCCGTCACTCCCCTCCGCTCCACCTCCCAAGGTGGTCCGCGCACCGGACCGTGCCACGCGGATCACCTCCGAGGTGCTCCGGCTGGCACAGGAGGCGAAGGAGACCCGGCAGCAGTACGAGCAGGCGCAGCGTGCGGCCAGGGAGAAGAAGGCGCGCTCGCAGGAGATAGAGCGACTGCTGCAGGGCCGGAGGGTCGTCTCGGACACCCTGCGCGACGACGTGGGCTCGGCTGCTCGCGCGCAATACCGCACCGGAGGCTTCACCGCCGTCCCCGCCGACGAAGCGGCCGCCGAGGACCCCCTGGAGCTGATGGCCCTGCAAGTGCCCGACGCCCGCCGCCGCGCGCGCCTCGCGCGGATGCTCGACGAGGACGACCGCAAGAGCCGGAGGCTGATCGCCGAAGGGGAGGAGCTCGCTCTCTCCCGGCCCGAGCTCGACAAGGACAGCGACCGGCTGCGGGAACGGATGCGCACCGTCGAGGCCCGCCTGGTGGCGGCCCGGGAGGATCTCAACGCCATGGCGCAGGCGGCGATCGAGGGCGGCCGCTGCGGCCCGCACCGACGGGCGATCGCCGGCGGGGGAACGGGCGCGGAACAGGCCGTGACGCAGGCGCACGGGCACTGGACCCGCCCGGTCACCTCGTACCAGCTGACCGCGGGCTTCGGGGGAGTGGGCGCCAACTGGGCGAGCACCCACAGCGGTCAGGACTTCGCCGTGCCCTCCGGCACGCCGGTGCGGTCGATCGGCGCGGGGACGGTGGTCGCGACCGGGTGCGGAGGAGCGTTCGGCATCAGCCTCGTCGTGCAGCACGACGACGGCTGGTACTCGCAGTACGCGCACCTCGCGGCGACGTTCGTGGCGCCCGGGCAGCAGGTGCGGGCCGGACAGTGGATCGGCCTGTCCGGGACCACCGGCAACTCCACCGGGCCGCACCTGCACTTCGAGATCCGCACCTCGCCCGAGTTCGGGTCGGCGGTCGACCCGGTGCCCTGGCTGAACGCCCATGGAGTCCGGCTGTAGGCGCCTAGGCGGGCAGCTGCCCGGGCGCATCCCCGGCGGAGCCGGTACGCAGGATCCGCTCGATGACGGCCGCGACGCCGTCCTCGTCGTTGGCAGTGGTGTGGCGCGTCGTGACCGCCAGCACCTCGGGGTGCGCGTTGGCCATCGCGTACGCAGTGCCGGCCCAGCCGAGCATCTCGAGGTCGTTGGGCATGTCGCCGAACGCCACGACCTCCTCGGGGGAGATGCCGCGCTCCGCGCAGCACCGGGCCAGGGTGCTGGCCTTGCTGACGCCCGGCCCGCTGATCTCCAGCAGGGCGGTGGGGCTGGACCGGGTGAAGGAGCCGTGCGCGCCGGCCGCCGCGCGGGCGATGGCGAGGAACTCGTCCGGGCCCAGCTCGGGGTGGCTGGCCAGCAGCTTGAGGATCGGCTCGGTGTATCCGCTGTCCTCCGCCAGCAGCTTCTCCGCCGGGGCGACGACCGCTCCGGGGTCGAGGAAGAACGGCGGGTACTCGGGCTCGTAGTGGATGCCGGAGGTGCGCTCTACGGCGAACGAGGAACCCGGCGCCGCGGCGCGGACGGCGTGCACGACGGCGAGGGCGTCGGCACGCTCCAGCGGGCGCACGTCGACGAAGCGGGCGCCGTCGCGCAGGTCGACGACGGCGGCGCCGTTGGCGCATATCGCCAGGCCATGACCCTGCACGTGATCGCTGACCACGTCCATCCAGCGAGCCGGGCGGCCGGTGACGAAGAAGACCTCGATGCCGGCCGCCTCGGCCGCCGCGAGCGCCGCCACGGTGCGCTCGGAGACCGTCTTGTCGTCCCGCAGGAGCGTGCCGTCCAGATCGGTGGCGATCAGCCGGGGCATGGCGGCGGGCCGCTGCACGGCCGGGGTCTCGGGCTGCTCGGTAGCTGAAGTCACGGGTTCCATTCTGGGCCACGGGCATATGCGACGCACAGGTGTACGTAAGGCCGCGTATGCGTTCAAGCCGGTGTGCCCGTCATCACCCCGGGCATGTGCCCGTAGTCACCCCGGGCATGCCGGTCCCACCGCTTAGGCTCGGTGGCATGCGACTGAGCACCGTGATCCTTCCCGACCGCCGCTGGTCCGAGGGCGGCCGGGCCGCCTGGCAGCGTGCCGAGGAGCTGGGTTTCCACACCGCCTACACCTACGACCACCTGTCGTGGCGGACCTTCCGTGACGGGCCCTGGTTCGGCGCGATCCCCACGCTGACGGCCGCGGCGACGGCCACCTCCCGGATACGCCTGGGCACGCTCGTCACCTCCCCGAACTTCCGGCACCCGGTCACGCTGGCCAAGGAGCTCATCTCCCTGGACGACATCTCGGGCGGCCGCATCACCCTCGGTATCGGAGCCGGCGGCTCCGGCTTCGACGCGACGGCGCTGCTGAAGGCCGGCCAGGAGCCGTGGACGCCGCGGGAGCGGGCCGACCACTTCGGCGAGTTCGTGCCGCTGCTGGACCGCCTGCTCACGGAGGGCGTCGTCACGCACGAGGGCGAGCACTACTCCGCCTTCGAGGTGCGCAACATCCCCGGCTGCGTCCAGCGCCCCCGGCTGCCCTTCGCGGTCGCGGCCACGGGCCCGCGCGGCCTGCGGCTCGCCGCGCGCCACGGCCAGGCCTGGGTGACCACGGGCGATCCGAAGCTCTTCGAGACGGGTACGCCCGAGCAGTCCCGGGCGGCGGTCGCCGGCCAGATCGAGCGGCTCGGCGCGGCCTGTGCCGAGCTGGGCCGGGACGTCTCGGAGCTGGGCAAGACGATGCTGACGGGCTTCAGCCCGGACCGGCCGCTGGACTCCGTGGACGCCTTCGTCGACTTCGCCGGCTCGCACGCGGAGCTCGGTATCGACGAGATCGTGGTGCACTGGCCCATCGCGGATTCGATCTTCGAGGCGGACGTCGCCGTCTTCGAGAAGATCGCCACGGACGGGCTCGCGCAGCTCTCGCGCTGACCCGGGTCCCCGGGTCCCCGCGCGGGCGGTGGAGAGGGAGAATCGGGGCATAGGCACCTACGGGGGCGCGTTCCACAGAGAGCCAGCCTTGGAGGTCCTCCATGCACTCCTCCCCGAGCACCCGATTCGCTCCCGACCGGGGGCTCACCGCCCGCATGGTGAGCACGATGTTCTTCATCGGGCTGCTCTACGTGGTCTTCGTGGGCGTGCTGCTGGCGTTGCTGCGGGGCGCCTGGCCGGTCATCCTGCTCCTCGCCGGCGGCCTGTTCGTCGCCCAGTTCTGGTTCAGCGACCGGATCGCCGCCTTCAGCATGGGGGCGCGCGAGGTGACCCCAGAGCAGGCGCCCGAGCTGCACGGCGCCGTCGACCGCCTCTGCGCGCTCGCGGACATGCCGAAGCCGCGCGTGGCGATCGCCGACAGCGATGTGCCCAACGCCTTCGCCACCGGGCGCAACCGCAAGAACGCGCTGGTCTGTGCGACCACCGGGCTGCTGCGCAGGCTGGAGCCGGAGGAGCTGGAGGGCGTGCTCGCCCACGAGCTCTCCCACGTGGCCCACCGCGACGTCGCCGTCATGACGGTCGCCTCCTTCCTGGGCGTCCTGGCCGGGATCATCACCCGCGTCGGCCTGTGGGGCGGCTTCCGCCGCGTCGGCGACCGCGACAGCAACGCGGCCGTCCTCGTCGTGCTCATCCCGCTGATCAGCGCCGTCGTCTACGCGATCAGCTTCTTGCTCACCCGCCTGCTCTCGCGCTACCGGGAGCTGTCGGCCGACCGTGCCGGCGCCCTGCTGACCGGCCGGCCCTCCGCCCTGGCGGCGGCCCTGACCAAGATCACCGGGGAGATGGCGCGGATACCCACCCGCGATCTGCGGCAGGCCGAACCCTTCAACGCCTTCTACTTCGCGCCCGCCTTCTCCAAGGAGAGCTTCGGCCGCCTGCTCTCCTCCCACCCGACGCTGGAACAGCGGCTGGAGCAGCTCGGGCAGATCTCGGCCCGGCTCGGCCGTGCCTGAGGCCCGGCCGGCACGCGAACGCCATCCCCCCACGCCCGGAAGGAGTGTGCGCCCGTGGGCTTCCTGGACGTCATCCTCGGCCGCAGCAAACCGGTCCGCCCCGACCTGGACCAGCTCTTCGCCCTGCCCTCCGCCGCGATCACCCTGCAGGCCGGCGCGGGGTTCACTCCGACCGGGCTGGGCTCGGTCTGCTTCGCGAGCGTGGAGGGCGGGGCCTTCGCGCAGCTCCAGCAGGACGTCCGGGGCCTGCTGGACGCCGACACGGAGCGCGGCGGGGTGCCCGTGGAGTTCAGCCGGGACGCCTACGGCTACACCTGGCTGCTCGCGCGGCAGCCACCGGAGGACACGGCCGCCCTGGTCAACGACCTGCACGCGGTGAACACGCTGCTCCAGGACGGCGGATTCGGGCCGCAACTGCTCTGCTCGCTGATGGGCTTCCGCAGTGGTGACGGGCGTTCGCTCGCTCTGGTCTACCTCTACAAGCGCGGCACGTTCTACCCCTTCGCGCCGGTGGCCGGCGCGAAGGACAAGCGGGACAACGGCCTGGAACTGCAGGTGCGGGCGCTGCTCGCGGACGATCTGCGGGTCGAGGAAGACCTGGCCCGCTGGTTCCCCGTCTGGGGCGCGCCCGGCCTGTGAGCAGGGCGGGCCGGGCGCACCACGGGTCAGCCCGGGAAGCGCAGGAACTCGGCCGGCACGCGTTCGACCAGCCACACGCCGTTCTCGCTGACGCGGAAGACGTGGCCCGCGCGGTGCATGCCCAGGGCGTCCACGGTCAGCACGACCGCCTTGCCCAGGCGTGCGCCCACGCGCGTGGCGGTCTCGCGGTCGGGGGACAAGTGCACGGCGTGCCGGGCCATGGGACGCAAGCCTTCGGCCCGGATCGCGGCGACCGAGCGCGCCACCGTGCCGTGGAAGAGCACCGCGGGCGGTTCGGTGACCGGCAGGCCGAGGTCGACGGGCACGGAGTGCCCCTGGTTGGCCCGGACGCGGTCGCCGTCGAGCGCGTAGCGCTGCTTGTCGCAGGCAGCGACGACCTCTTCCAACTCGACCCGGCTGAAGGGGAAGCCGTGCGCAGCACTCGCCGCCAGCAGGGCGTCCACGGGCGTCCACCCCTGGGCGTCCAGGACGATGCCGATCCGGTCGGGCTCGTGCCGCAGGTGCTTGGCGACGAATTTCGAGATGCGCGTCGCACGCTGGGCGTCCATCACCGCTCCCGCGTCCTCTTGAGCTCTTCGGCGGCCCAGCGGGCCCACTCCTCGCGCATGGCGGTGAAGCGCAGGCCGTACTCCAGTGCCAGCCGGCCGTTCACGGACAGGGCGTCGTCACCCCAGTCGACATTGCGCTCCACTTCCTCCAGCGCCTTGTGGTGGCCCGCGGCGCGCTCGGCCTCGCCCATGAGGTAGGCGGTGGCCTCCAGGGGCGTGAGGTGGTCGAGGAAGAAGACCCGCAACAGGGCGTCGCTGCGCCGCACGGTGGCGGGCTGGGACTCCGTGAGCCAGCGGCGCAGCTCGGCGCGACCCTCTTCCGTGATCGCGTACTCCTTGCGGCCGCGCGCGCCCTCGGCCGCGACCTCCAGCAGGCCGGCCTTCGCGAGCTTGCCCAGCTCGCCGTAGACCTGACTCTGGGTGGCCGGCCAGACGTTGCTCAGCGACGTCTCGAACCTCTTCATCAGGTCGTATCCGCTGGCCGGGCTGCCGGCGAGCAGGCCCAGCATCGCGTGTCTCAGGCTCATGAACCCCACTTTACCTTCCACAGTTGACATGTCGAGGGAGGACCTTCTACTTTTGACATGTCAGAGTTGGAATGTCGGCGGGAGAGACCGGCCGGCTCCCGGGGGAGAAATTCGATGAACTATGTGCGTGGCTTCATTCCGTGGATCGCGTTCGCGGTGGTTTCCTCGGCCGGCTGGCAGTGGGGCGCGGTGGCCGGGCTCGTCGCCGGCGCAGGCCTGCTGGTCAAGGAGCGCAAGGCCGGTGCCGCGGTGGATTCGCTGATCCTCGAGGCCAGCACGGTCTGCTTCTTCGCCGCGCTCACCGCCTGGGCCTTCGCCGCCCCGCACAGTGGGCTGCAGCACTTCGGCGGCGCCCTGTCCCTGGGGTGGCTCGCGCTCACCGCCTGGGCCACGCTGGCCGTCGGCCGCCCGTTCACGACGGGCATCGCCAAGACGCAGGCGCCGCGCGAGGTGTGGGACACCCCCGTCTTCCGCCGCATCAACGTCGTGATCACCTCCGCCTGGGCCCTCGCCTTCACCCTGACCGCCGCGGCGCTGGCCGCCGTGAGCGCCGCCGGCCTCGGCAGTTCGGTGTCCGTCCCGGTCCAGATAGCGGGCTTCGCCCTGCCCGCCCTCTTCACCGCCCGCTATCCCGAGCGCGTCCGCGCCCGCTACGCCCCGGCAGCCCGGTAAGACCTTCCCCGCACAGGAGATCCGCGCCATGACGACGTCCGCGCCCGCCCACCTCGCCGGCAACTTCGCCCCCGTGACGGAGGAGCTCACCTCCCACGAGCTCCCGGTCACCGGCACGATCCCGCCCGAGCTCACCGGCTGGTACCTGCGCAACGGGCCCAACCCCCGCGATGCCGCGTCCGGTCACTGGTTCTTCGGCGACGGCATGATTCACGGCGTGCGCCTGGAGGGCGGCCGGGCCACCGCCTACCGCAACCGCTGGGTCCGCACCTCCACGTTCACCGACGGCGCCCGTGTGTACGACGAGCGCGGCAACCGCAATCTGGCCGCGGGTGCCGCCAACACCCACGTGGTGCGGCACGCCGGCCGCACCCTCGCCCTGGTCGAGTCCTCCTACCCGTACGAGCTCGACGGCCGGCACGGGCACGAGCTGGAGACCGTCGGTCCCTACGACTTCGGCGGCCGGCTGAGGACGCCGATGACCGCCCACCCCAAGACCTGTCCGGTAACGGGAGAGCTGCACTTCTTCGGCTACGGTGGCCTGTCCGCGCCCTACCTGACCTATCACCGGGCCGACGCCGACGGCGAGTTGGCGGTCAGCAGACCGATCGACGTGCCCGCGCACACGATGATGCACGACTTCCACCTCACCCGCTCCTACGTGATCTTCATGGACCTGCCCGTGGTCTTCGACCTCGACCGTGCCATGCGGCCCGGCGGCGGCATGCCGTACGCGTGGGATCCCGGCTACGGTGCCCGGCTGGGCGTGCTGCGCCGCGACGACCCCTACGGCGAGGTGCGGTGGTTCGCCATCGACCCCTGCTACGTCTTCCACTCCCTCAACGCCCATGAGGAACAACACGCCGACGGGGAGCGGATAGTCCTCTACGTCGCCCGCTATCCGCACTACGGGAGCGAAGCAGGGGAGCGCGCCCACGCCACCCTGTGGCGTTGGACCCTTGACCTGACGACAGGAACGGTGGCCGAGGAGCAACTGGACGACGAGCCGTGTGAGTTCCCGAGGATCGACGACCGGCTGGCGGGCCTCGCCTCCCGCTACGGGCACGTCACCAGCGCTGCCCTGCCCGGCAGACCGCAGGAGCGAGCCGCCCTCCTCCGCTACGACCTGCAGACGGGTTCCGTCGCCCGCCACGACTTCGGGCCCGGACGGACGCCCGCCGAGGCGGCGTTCGCCCCCGCGGACAACCGCCCGGGCGGCCCCGGCTGGCTGCTGACGTACGTCCACGACGCGGCGACGGACCGGAGCGACCTCGTCATCCTCGACGCCGGTGACCTGGCCGCCCGCCCCGTGGCCACGGTTCACCTTCCGCAGCGGGTGCCCTACGGCTTCCACGGCAACTGGCTCGCGGACCGCTGAACCGGATCACCGGCGGCTATTCCGCCTCCGGGCGGGTGACCAGCGCGTCCATGGTGCGCGCCCGGACCTCGCGCTCCGCTGCAGCGGTGACGAAGGCGGCGACGTTCTCCGGCCCGACGAGAGCCGTGACGGCCCGGACGGTCTCCTCGGGAAGCCGGACCGCTCCCTGAGGCGCCGCCGGCGATCCGGCCGTCGTGTCCCCGGCGGACGTGCCCGCGGCGGTCTCGCCGTCCAGGTGGTCGCGGAGGTAGCGCGTGGCCATGGTGCGCATGGCGCGGGCGAGTTCGGCGTCGACCGTCTGCTGGGCGAGGGGGCGCAGCCGGCGCACCAGGGCAGCGGCCTCGGAGGCCTCCTCCTCGGTGGGCGAGTGGTCGAGGTACTGCCGGAAGACGTATTCGGTGGTGAAGTCCAGGAACCGGCCGGCTATGTGCTCGACCTTCGCGCGCAGTTCGCGCAGGTGGCCGGTGATGGCGGACAGGGGTACCCCCGCGGCGTGGAGCTCCGCGGCGACGGCGAGCTCCTGCGGGCTCGGCACGAGGAACTCCCCGGGCGAGCCCGGCACGCGCACGAGGACGCCGAGCTGCACCGCCTCCTCCACGGCGTCGTCGTCGGGGACGCCGCCGAAGCGGGCGTCGAGCTCCGCGCGGGTGATCCGGCCCGTCTCCTCGTCCGTCCAGGGCCCGTCCACCTCGGCGACCAGCCCGAGGACCCCGCCCAGGCCGCGGCCGGTGTCCCAGGCGTCCAGCAGCTCCTTGATGCTGGCCAGGGTGTAGCCCCGGTCGAGGAGCCCCGCGATCTGGCCCAGCCGCGCCAGGTGCGTGTCCCGGTAGACGTTGGCGCGCCCGCGCCGCTCCGGCTTGGGCAGCAGCCCGCGGTCCTGGTAGGCCCGGATCGTGCGGACCGTGGCGCCGCTGCGGTGAGCGAGGTCCTCGATGCGGTATTCGTGGGGCTGCTCGGGTCGCCCGGGCTGCTCGGACAAGTGGGTCGCTCCTTACGAGAGGGCCGCGCGGCCTATCGCGCCCGCCGCGGTCCGTGCCGCGGGTGAGGTCGCCAGATAGTCAACGGCCCTGCGCAGCGACCCCTCCTTCGAGGGATGGTACGACCGCCGGAGATAGCGGGGTACCGCCGAGCCGAGCTCTCGCCAGCTCGGCAGCAGGCCCTTCTCCACGGCCCGGTTGTGCGCGCGCAGTGAGTAGCGCATCCGTCTCACGAGCCGGGGGTCGTTGCGTATCAGGAACCGGGCCCCGAAGCCCCACAGGTAGAACAGCACGGGGGCCGTCACCGCCATGCCCAGGACCCGGCGGGCGTAGCGACCTGGATCCTCCCCGCCGCAGTGTTCGTACATGTCGAAGGCGACCGAGCGGTGCTCGACCTCCTCGGCGCCGTGCCAGCGCAGCAGGTCCAGCATCACCGGGTCGGGCGCGGCGCGGTCCAGGCCCTCCGCCTCCAGGACCCAGTTGCCCAGCACGGCCGTGAACTGCTCGACGGCAGCGATCACCGAGAGCCGGAAGCGCAGCCATTCCCGCTCCGTCACCGGCAGGCCGAAGGGAGGCCGATCGCCGAGCAGGACGTCGAAGAGGTAGTCGACGTGGCGGGTGTAGGCGGTGGTGTCCAGGCCCTGGGCGGCGAGGTGACCCAGCACGTACGCGTGCTGCACGCTGTGCGTGGCCTCCTGGCCCATGAACCCCTTCACGTCCTTGAGCAGGACCGGGTCCGTGACCAGCGGCAGGGCCTCCTTGAACACCTTGACGAACCAGCGCTCCCCGGCGGGCAGCAGCAGGTGCAGGACGTTGATGACGTGGGTGGCGGTGGGCTCGTCGGGTATCCAGTGCAGGGGGGTCGCGTCCCACTCGAAGGAGACGCGGCGGGGGGCTATCACGTGCCCGCCCGCGTGGGCGTCGGTCATTTTCCGCTCCTCCGCCGTCCGCTACAGCGGCGGCTCGATCCGGGCGAGGGCCCGCTGCGCCCACGGTGCGAAGCGGGACATGAAGTGGAGGCCGTGGGCCTCGGGGGTGACCGGCACGACGGCCTGATTGCGGACCACCGCGCGCAGGACGGCCGCGGCCACCTTCTCCGGCGGGTAGTTGCGCCGGCCGTAGGCGCGGCCGGCCTTGGTGCGCAGGCGCCGCTGTTCCTCCTCGGAGACCCCGGCGAAGCGGGCCGCTCCGGTGATCGAGGTGTTGACGATGCCCGGGCAGATGGCGGAGACCCCGATGCCCTGCCCGGCCAGCTCGGCACGCAGGCATTCGCTGAGCATCAGCACCGCCGCCTTGGACGTGCTGTACGCGGGGAGGGTCCTGAGGGGCTGGAAGGCCGCGGCGGAGGCCGTATTGACGATGTGGCCGCCCTGGCCGCGCTCGGCCATCTGCTTGCCGAAGAGACGGCAGCCGTGGATGACGCCCCACAGATTGACGTCGAGCACCTTGCGCCAGTCCTCGGCCGGAGTGTCCATGAAGGAGCCGGCGACCGCGATCCCGGCGTTGTTGACGAGCACGTCCACCACGCCGTACTCGGCGGCGACCTTCGCGGCCAGCTTCTCCATCGCCGCCTCGTCCGAGACGTCGACACATTCGCCCCAGGCGCCGGGGGAGCCGATCAGCCGGGCCATGTCGGCCGTCCGGGCCGCGCCCTCCGGGTCCCGGTCCACGGCGACGACCCGGGCGCCGGCCTCGGCGAACGCGAAGGCGGTGGCCCGGCCGATGCCGCTCGCCGCTCCCGTCACCAGCACCAGGCGTCCGGCGAACCAGCGTGCGTACGGGCCGGAGGGCGCGGGCTCCGCGCGCCGCCCGCCCTCGTGGTGGGCCAGCGCGAACTCGGCGATCCACGCCGCCACTTGATCGGGACGGGTGCGCGGAACCCAGTGCTTGGCGGCCAGATTGCGCCGCACCAGGCCGGGGGCCCACTGCTCCAGGTCGTCGTAGAGCCGCTCGGAGAGATAGGCGTCACCGGTGGGGGTGATCAGCTGCACGGGTGCGTGGGCATAGGCGTCGGTGCGGGGGCGGCGCAGCCGGGCGCGGATGTTGTCGCGGTACAGCCAGGCGCCGTGGGCGGCGTCCGACGGCAGGGACGGCGTCGGATAGCCGGACGGCGGAAGCTTCTCCATGCGCGCCATCATCTTGGGCCACTGCTTGCCCAGCGGTCCGCGCCAGGCGGCCTCCGGCAGCCCGGGAGCGTGCAGCGCGTACACGTACCAGGACCGGGCGCTCTGGCCGAGCACCTGGGCCACCCGGCGCGGGGTGGGCCGGGCCGTGCGCTTGCGGAACCACATCGCCATGTGGTCGAGGGAGGGGCCGGAGATGGAGGTGAAGGAGGCGATGCGTCCCTCGGTGCGGGCGACGGTGGCGAACTCCCACGCCTGCACCGATCCCCAGTCGTGCCCGACCAGGTGCACCGGGGCGTCCGGGCTCACCGCATCCGCGACGGCCAGGAAGTCGTCCGTGAGCTTTTCCAGGGTGAAGCCGCCGCGCAGCGGCTTCGGCGCCGTGGAGCGGCCGCAGCCGCGCACGTCGTACAGCACGACGTGGAAGCGGTCGCGCAGCCGCTCGGCGACCTCGGACCAGACCTCCTTGCTGTCCGGATAGCCGTGCACGAGCACCACCGTGGGCAGCGCGGCATCGCCCAGCTCCACCACGCACAGCTCGACTCCGCCCGTCCGGACCCGGCGCTCGCGCGCGCCCTCGAGCCCCGCGCTGTTGCCGGCGTTCTCGCTCATGCGGCCCTCTCCTCCTGCGTGCGCCGCACATGCGGCAGATCGTCGTCCAGCCAGAACGCGCTCTCTTCGGGATCCCGGGAGTCGGTGACCACCAGGAGCTCCTCGAACTTCGCCCCCGTCCCCCGGAAGCCGAGGTGGGGCTCGACCGCCCACAGGCCCGGCCGGGGCGGGTGATCGGAGAACCGGTACGGGCTCCACAGCGGGGACCAGCCCTCCCGGTGCCCGCGCAGGGCGTCGGAGGCGAGCCCCTTGAGAGCCTGCGTGCCGAACCCGAACACGTGCGGCGACCAGCGGCGCTCCCTGGCCCGGCCCACCTTGTGCGCGATCACCCCGAACGGATAGGCGCGGTGACGGTTGCCGTGGCCCTGGCGCACCATGAGCCGCTCCACGTCCTCGTATATCTCGCGCAGGGGGCGGTGCTCGCGCACCTCGCGCAGGATCAGCTCCCGGTGCGCCGCGAGATCGGCCATCAGACGGTCGTGCAGCGGATTCGGGCCGAGGCAGCCGGAGTAGCCGATGTCGGCCGTGAAGCCGCGGTGGACCGGGGCCATGTCGAGGATGAAGGGCATCCCCGCCTCCAGCCGCCGGTCGGTCGGGAAGAACTGCAGGGGCACCCGGAAGCCCACGAACGCCGTGCGGTCCCCGAACCAGGCGAAGGGAAGGTGGAACCAGTCCCGCACGCCGCGCCGCCGCAGCCACTCCCGCTGCATCCGGGCCGCCTCGCGCTCGGTGACGCCCGGCCGGAGCTGCGCGGCCACCGCCTCCGCGCAGTCGTACGCAAGCCGCTGGACTTCCCTGAAGCCCCGCAACTCGCCGGTGAGTTCCCGAGGCACTGCTGAGGTCATGGCCATTCGTCCGTCCCGTGAGCCGACTCCGGTACGCGTCCGTAACGTGACATTGACGAATGTGACAATGACCGGCGGCTGCGTCAAGGGTCGTGCACCACCTGTGGAAAACCTCCCGCCGCCCCGCGCCTTCCTCCGGGCCCCTGCCGCCCCACCCCCTCCCTCCGTACCGTTCCCCTACGGGCACGTCAGACCCGAGGACGACACGGAACCAGCCATCTGGTCTGACGCCCGGTGTGGCCCGCGCCACTACCGTCGAAGGCGTGACTGTGATCGCTACCGAAAGCCTCAGCAAGCGGTTCCCCCGGGTGACCGCTCTTGACCGGCTGTCCGTCGACATCACGCCGGGCGTGACCGGCCTGGTGGGCGCCAACGGAGCCGGCAAGTCCACGCTGATCAAGATCCTGCTCGGGCTGTCCCCCGCCACCGAGGGCCGCGCCACCGTGCTCGGCCTCGACGTCGCGACCGAGGGCACCGCCATCCGCGAGCGGGTCGGGTACATGCCCGAACACGACTGCCTGCCGCCCGACGTGTCGGCCACCGAGTTCGTCGTCCACATGGCGCGGATGTCCGGCCTGCCGGTCACCGCGGCCCGCGAGCGCACCGCCGACACGCTGCGCCACGTGGGCCTCTACGAGGAGCGCTACCGCCCCATGGGCGGATACTCGACGGGCATGAAACAGCGGGTCAAGCTGGCCCAGGCCCTCGTTCACGACCCCCGGCTGGTCCTCCTGGACGAGCCCACCAACGGCCTGGACCCCGTGGGCCGCGATGAGATGCTCGGCCTGATCCGCCGCATCCACACCGACTTCGGCATCTCGGTGCTGGTCACCTCACACCTGCTCGGCGAGCTGGAGCGCACCTGCGACCACGTCGTCGTCATCGACGGCGGCAAACTGCTGCGCTCCTCCTCGACCAGCGACTTCACCCAGGCCACGGCCTCCCTCGCGGTCGAGGTCACGGACTCCGACGCCCACCCGGACGGCACCGCGGCCCTGGCCGCCGCGCTCGCCGCCGCCGGCCTCGCCGTCCAGCCCGTCGGCCAGAGCGCGGAGTTCGCGGCCGCCGGATCCGGTCACGTCCTCCTCGTGGACGTCACCGGCGACGACACCTACGACACCGTGCGCGACGCGGTCGCCGGCCTCGGCCTCGGCCTCATCCGCATGGAGCAGCGCCGCCACCGCATCGCGGAGGTCTTCCAGAGCGCACACGAAAGGGGCAGCACCGATGCCGCCTGAGACCGCCTCCGCGCCCGCGCAGGACGTCATCCACAACATCGGCTACCGCAACTACTCCGGCGCCCGCCTCGGCCGCTCCTACGCCCGCCGCTCGCTCTTCTCGCAGAGCCTGCGCGGCGCGTACGGCCTCGGCCGGTCGGCGAAGTCCAAGGTGCTGCCGATGATCCTGTTCGGCGTGATGTGCCTGCCCGCCGCCATCATGGTGGCCGTCGCGGTCGCCACCAAGCTCAACAAGCTGCCGGTGGAGTACACGCGCTACGCGATCATCATGCAGGTCGTCATCGGCCTCTACGTCGCGGCACAGGCCCCGCAGTCCGTCTCGCGCGACCTGCGCTTCCGGACCGTGCCCCTGTACTTCTCGCGCCCCATCGAACGCGTCGACTACGTGACCGCGAAGTTCGCCGCGATGTTCTCCGCCCTGTTCATCCTCACCGCAACGCCCCTGCTGATCCTCTACGTCGGCGCACTGCTCGCCAAGCTCGACTTCGCGGAGCAGACGACGGGGTTCGCACAAGGACTGGTCTCCGTGGCACTGCTCTCCCTGCTCTTCGCCGGCATCGGCCTGGTGGTCGCCGCGCTCACCCCGCGCCGGGGCTTCGGCGTGGCCGCCGTCATCGCCGTCCTGACCATCTCCTACGGCGTGGTGAGCACGATCCAGAACATCGCCCTGCAGCGCGACAGCACCGACGCGATCGGCTGGATGGGCCTCTTCTCGCCCATCACCCTCATCGACGGCGTCCAGACGGCGTTCCTCTCCGCCACCTCCGCCTTCCCCGACGGTCACGGGCCGAGCACCGCGGCGGGCCTCGTCTACCTGCTCGTGGTCGCCGCCCTGATCGCCGGCTCCTACGGGGTGCTCATGCGCCGCTACCGAAAGGTCGGGCTGTGACTTCGATCCGCATCGACAACGTCTCCCGCTGGTTCGGCAACGTCGTCGCCGTCAACGACGTCTCCATGACCGTCGGACCCGGCGTCACCGGCCTCCTCGGCCCCAACGGCGCCGGCAAGTCCACCCTCATCAACATGATGGGCGGCTTCCTCGCCCCTTCCACCGGCACCGTCACCCTCGACGGCGCCCCCATCTGGCGCAACGAGCAGATCTACCGCCACATCGGCATCGTCCCCGAGCGCGAGGCGATGTACGACTTCCTCACCGGCCAGGAGTTCGTCCTCGCCAACGCCGAGCTGCACGGCCTGGGCGCCGCGGAGGCCCGGCGGGCGCTGGCCACCGTCGAGATGGAGTACGCGCAGGACCGCGCGATCAGCACGTACAGCAAGGGCATGCGGCAGCGCGTGAAGATGGCTTCCGCGCTCGTCCACGAGCCCTCCGTGCTGCTGCTGGACGAGCCGTTCAACGGCATGGACCCGCGCCAGCGCATGCAGCTGATGGAGCTCCTGCGCAGGATGGGCGCGGAGGGCCGCACCGTGCTCTTCTCCTCGCACATCCTGGAGGAGGTCGAGCAGCTGGCCACCCACATCGAGGTCGTCGTCGCGGGCCGGCACGCCGCCTCCGGCGACTTCCGCAAGATCCGCCGGCTGATGACCGACCGCCCGCACCGCTACCTCGTGCGCTCCAGCGACGACCGCGCGCTCGCCGCCGCCCTGATCGCCGACCCGTCGACCGCGGGCATCGAAGTGGACGTCCAGGAGGGCGCCCTGCGCATCCAGGCCGTCGACTTCGGGCGCTTCACCGCCCTGCTGCCCCGGGTCGCCCGGGAGCACGGCATCCGGCTCCTGACGGTCTCGCCCTCGGACGAGTCCCTGGAATCGGTCTTCTCGTACCTCGTCGCGGCCTGAAAGGAGCCCAGCGCCATGTACAACGCCACCGTCGCACGGCTCACCTACCGGGGCCTCCTGGGCCGCCGCCGTGCCTTCATCCTCTTCGGCCTGCCCGTCCTGCTGATCACCGTCTCCGTCGTGATCCGGATCCTCGTCGGCGCCGACGACGGCACGGCGGGCAGCGTACTGGGCGGCCTCGCGCTGGCCACCATGGTCCCGCTGATCGGCGTCGTCGCCGGCACGGGCGCGATCGGCCCGGAGATCGACGACGGCTCCGTGGTCTACCTGCTGTCCAAGCCGGTCAAACGGCCCACGATCATCTTCACCAAGCTGCTCGTCGCCATCGCCGTCACGGTCGTCTTCTCGGCCGTCCCCACGCTCATCGCCGGCTTCGTGCTCAACGGCAACAGCCAGCAGATCGCGGTCGCCTACGCCGTCGCCGCGGTCGTCGCCTCCGTCACCTACAGCGCGATGTTCCTGCTGCTGGGCACCCTCACCCGGCACGCGGTCGTGGCCGGCCTGGTCTACGCCCTGGTGTGGGAGTCGCTCTTCGGCAGCCTCGTCCCCGGCGCGCGCACCCTGAGCGTCCAGCAGTGGTCGCTCGCCCTCGCCCAGCGCATCGGCGCGGAAGGCGCCGTCTCCTCGGACGTGGGCCTGCCGGTGGCCCTGGTCCTGCTCGCCGGCGTGACGGTGGCAGCGACGTGGTTCGCGGGGCAGAAGCTGCGCTCCCTGACGCTCGCCGGGGAGGAGTGAGCAGCTTCCCCGCAATCCCCTGAGCCCCTGTGAGGCTCAATCCCGTACGACGTAACACCGCAGCGCCCGGGCGATCTCCACCTGCTCGGGCGCGAGTGCGTCCTCGCCGTCCTCGACGTCCCACAGGGCGTTCTGCAGCACCCTGCCCAGCGTCCAGCGGGCCGCCCGCCGTCTGTCCAGACCCAGGATGTCGGTCATCAGGTCGAAGCGGCGCAGCACTGCCCGCCGTACGTCACCGGTCGCGGTGATGTCGTCCCACCGGTCGTGCAGGGCGGGCAGCAGTTCGAAGCCGGGGTCGCCCACGAGCGGTTTGGGGTCGATGGCGAGCCACGGCTCGCGCGCGGAGCCCGCGACGGGGGCGAGGACGTTGGCGTAGTGGAGGTCCCAGTGCAGCAGCAGACCGCCGGGCTCGCCGACGACCTCCCGGACGGCCGCGGCGCACGACTCGACCAGCCGGCGCTCCGAGGGGTCGCGCAGCTCCGGCAGCGCCGTGGGGACGTCCTTCAGCATCGCCCCGGCGACGTCCCCGAGGGAGCGCAGCCCGGCGGGAACAGGGGCCGTCAGGAGCCTTGCCAGCAGCTCGGTGAGCGTCTGCAGCGAGGCTTCGGCATCCGGTATGGACAAGAGTGAACGATGTGCGTCCAGCCGCTCCAGCAGCATCGTGCCGGTCGCGGCGTCGTGGTCGAGGAGCTTGACCGCCCCATCACCGTTCCAGGCGCGCAGCGCGGTCGGCTCCCCGGTGCTCTCGTCGGTGACCGGCTGGAGCTTGAGCGCCGCCGGAGTGCCGTCCGGCCGCAGCACGGGCAGGACGAGGGCGACCATGCCGTGCGAGGCCGGCCCGTCGATCCGCAGGCCCCAGTGGTCGAGGAAGCGCGCGGCGAGCTCCGGCAGCGCCGCGATCCAGGAGCGGCCCGCCTCCCCGTCGAAATCCTCGTGGAAGCCGGCGAGTTCCGCCGGGACGATGATGCGGTGAGCGGCGTGCATGGGCAACGGTCTCCTCACGACGGGTGGGGAGGCCCCGGAGGGCCTCCTGTCCACCCAACGTCTCAGATCTTGCGATTGCGCCCGGCGCCCATGGCGAGAAGCATCAGTGCAGCACAGGCGACGAGCAACAGGGCGACCGGAATCGTCCAGCTGTCGGTCGCCTGGTGGACCGCACCGATCGCGAACGGACCGACGGAAGCGAGCAGGTAGCCCCACGTCTGCGCCATGCCCGACAGGCGGGACGCGGTGTGGGCGTCGCGCGTGCGCAGGACCATCAGCGTCAGGGCGAGGCCGAGCAGACCGCCCTGCGCGACGCCCATCAGCGTCGCCCAGACCCACGCGCCCTCCACGGGAGCGGTCAGCAGGCCGGTGACCCCGGCGGCCATGAGGACGACGACACCGGCGCCGAGCAGGCGCTGGTCGCGCATCCGGCCGGCGACCATGGGCACGACGAACGAACCGACCATCTGCACCAGCGTGTAGAAGGCGTAGACCATGCCGGCCTCGCTCTTGCTCATGCCGTCGTCGGTGAACACCGTCGGCATCCAGGCGATGCACACGTAGGCGATCAGCGACTGGGTGCCCATCATCAGAGTGACCTGCCAGGCGAGGGGCGACCGCGTCAGCTTCGGCCCGCTCTGCGCCGTCTGCACGGGGGCGGCGGCCGCCCGGCCGTGCGGGGTGCCGCGCCGGGCGATGACGGCCTGCGGGAGCCACACGACGGCCGCCACGGCGGCGAGCAGCGCCCAGGATGCCAGGGAGCCCTGCCAGCCGCCCAGGGCGTTCTCCAGGGGCACGGACAGGGCGGCCGAACCGGTGGCGCCGAGGATCAGAGTGGTCGAGTACAGCGCGGTCATGCTCGCGGCGCGGTCCGGGAAGTCCCGCTTCACCAGGCCGGGCATCAGCACGTTGAGCAGGGCGATCGCCGTGCCGACGAGCGCACAGCCGGCGAAGAGCGCGACGACCGGCGGTGCGATGCGCAGCAGGATGCCGCCGCACAGCAGCAGGAGGGCGCCGCACAGGACGGCCTCCGTGCCCCAGCGGCGGGCGAGCTTGGGAGCGACGATCGAGCCCAGGCCCATGAACACCAGCGGGATGGTGGTGACGAGGCTGCTCGCCGCGGCCGCCAGGTGGAAGTGGTCGCCGATCTCGCCGATGAGGGGCGAGACACCGGCGAGGGCGGCCCGCATGTTGAGCGAGGCGAGGACGATGCCGGTCATGACGAGCGCGGGGTGGGCGCGCAGGGTGCGGCGCGCGGCGGCCACCGGGGGCGTGGGCGCCAGGTCCTCTTCCGCGTCTATCAGGGGGTCGAGTGTGTCCGGCCTCGTTTCCGACATGGGGGTGCCTTTCCAGGGACGTGCGGTGAGGGGTGGGCGCCGGTCAGCTCTCGGCGAGGAGGTTCTCCACGGCCTGTTTCGGGCGCTCCAGGAGGGCACGGGCGGCCCGTGCGGCGGCCTCCGGATCGCCGGAGGCGATGGCGTCCATCAGGGCGTGGTGGTCGCCGTGGATGATGCGCGGCATGTCGCGGTCGCCGAGCGCGGTGACCAGCGCCTCGCGGACGGAGCTGCTGAACCAGGCGTAGGTCGCGGTCAGCGCGCTGTTGTGCGCGGCCTCCACGACCGCGCGGTGGAACTCCACGTCGTGGTCGGCGTAGAGCTCCAGGTTTCCGGAGTCGGGCTGGCCCTCGGGGTCCTCGAACGCCGTCTGGGCGTCCAGGGCGGCCTTCATCCGGGCGAGGTCGGCCGGCTCGTGGCGCAGGGCCGCGAGGCGCGCGGCCTCGGCCTCCAGCGCGATGCGCAGCTCCAGCACGTCGCGCACTCCCGCGCGCTGCACGCCGCGCATGATCTCGGCCGGGTCGGCCATGGAGACCACGAACGTCCCCTCGCCCTGCCGCGAACGCAGCATCCCGGCGTGCACGAGGACGCGGACGGCCTCGCGGACCGTGTTGCGGCCGACCTGGAGCTGCTCGGCGAGCGCGTGCTCGGTCGGGATGCGGCTGCCGACCTTCCATTCGCCGGCCGCGACCTGGGCGCGCAACTGCTCCACGACGGTGTCCACGAGGGACTGCCGTCCCGCTGCCCGCAGTGCCATTCGTCCTCCGGTCCCGGCCTCGGCCGCCCATGATTCACCCGATTGCCCAGTCATCCTACAACTGCTTCGACAGGGCGGCCAGAGGGCCGCACGGCTACCGTCGAAGGGTGCGGGGACGGGAAGGGCGCCGCTGCTCCGGCACGTCCGGCCGGTGGCCGGCCGTCGCCGCCCGCTCCGCTTCCCTGGCCCGTTCCGGGCTCCGGTCCTGGATCCGCTCCTCGCCGGGCACGCACATATGGCTGCTCGTCATCGGCATCACCAGCCTGGTCATCGCGGCGGCCAGCCAGGACCTGGAGACGTTCCTGCTGCACCGCACCAGCAGCAACATCCACCAGCTCACCAAGCACCCGCTGCAGTCGCTCCTGATCAGCGGGTTCTGGATCGAGAACCCCGCCTCGTTCCTGCTGTACGCCGCGCTCTTCGAAGGGCTGCACGCGAACGTGGAACGCTGGATCGGCACCGCCCGGTGGCTCTTCACCGTCGGTTTCGCACACGTGGCGGCGACGCTCATCAGCCAGGAGATCGTGCTGATGTCCATCGAGGACCACTCGCTGCCGCGGTCGATGAAGAGAGTCGTCGACATAGGCGTCTCGTACGGCCTCGCGGCCGCCGCCGGAATCCTCACCTACCGGATCCCGCGGCCCTGGCGGTGGTGCTACCTCGCCGCAGTGGTGCTCTTCTTCGGGCTGCCCCTGGCCATGGGCGGCACCTTCACCGACGTGGGGCACGCGATAGCCGCGGCCATCGGCCTGGGCTTCCAGCAGTTCACGCACGGCCGCCCGGTGTGGGACTTCGGGCGCGTGCCCGAAGCCCTGCGGCGGGCGGCCGGCGCCCCTTCTTCGGGCCCGGTCAGCCGAAGAGACGCTCCAGGACCGTAGCGATCCCGTCGTCCTCGTTCGACCCGGTGACCTCGTCGGCCACGGCCCGCAGCTCCGGATGGGCGTTGGCCATGGCCACGCCGTGGGCCGCCCAGCCGAACATCGGTATGTCGTTGGGCATGTCGCCGAAGGCGATCGTGTCGGCGGGCTTCATCCCGAGCCGGCGTGCGGCCAGGGACAGGCCGGTGGCCTTGCTCAGCCCCAGCGGCAGCAGCTCGACGATGCCCTCGCCCGCCATCGTCACACCGACCAGATCGCCCGCGGCCACCCGTGCCGCCTCGGCCAGGGCGTCGTCGCCCAGCTCCGGGTGCTGCAGGTAGAGCTTGTTCAGCGGCTCGGCCAGGAGCTCGTCCCGGTCGTGGGCCGGAACGGCCGGCAGGGGGCCTTCCTGGATGCGGTAGCCGGGGGTGACGAGCACCTCGCCGTCGAGGCCGTCACGGCCCGCGGCGAGGTGCAGCGGGCCGGTCTCGGCCTCGATCTTGGCGATGGCCAGCCCGGCGAGCCGCCGGTCCAGCGTCACCGACGTCAGCAGCCGGTGCTCGCCCGCGTGGTAGACCTGCGCGCCCTGCGCACACACCGCCAGGCCCTGGTAGTCCAGCTCCTGCAGGATGTGGCGCGTCCACGGGACCGCCCGCCCGGTCACGACGATGTGCGCGGCACCCGCCTCCGTGGCCAGCTTCAGGGCGGAGCGGGTGCGCTCCGAGACGGACTCGTCGGAGCGCAGCAGGGTGCCGTCGAGGTCGGTCGCGACGAGGCGGTAGGGCAGGCCGTCAGTCACTTGGCGACGGGCTCCAGCACCTCGCGCCCGCCCAGGTACGGACGGAGCACCTCGGGCACGCGCACCGAGCCGTCGGCCTGCTGGTGGTTCTCCAGCAGCGCCACGATCGTGCGCGGCACCGCGCACAGCGTGCCGTTGAGGGTGGCCAGCGGCTTGACGGTCTTGCCGTCGCGCAGCCGGACGGACAGCCGGCGCGACTGGAACTCGTCGCAGTTGGAGGTCGAGGTGAGCTCGCGGTACTTGCCCTGGGTGGGGATCCACGCCTCGCAGTCGAACTTGCGCGAGGCGGAGGCGCCCAGGTCACCCGTGGCGACGTCGATCACCTGGTAGGGCAGCTCGAGGCTGTTCAGCCACTGCTTCTCCCACTCCAGCAGGCGCGCGTGCTCGGCCTCGGCGTCCTCCGGCGCGACGTACGAGAACATCTCGACCTTGTCGAACTGGTGGACGCGGAAGATGCCGCGGGTGTCCTTGCCGTACGTGCCGGCCTCGCGGCGGAAGCACGGCGAGAAGCCGGCGTAGCGCAGCGGGAGCTGCGAGGCTTCGAGGATCTCGTCCATGTGGTACGCCGCGAGCGGCACCTCGGACGTGCCCACGAGGTAGAAGTCGTCCTTCTCCAGGTGGTAGACGTCCTGGGCGGCCTGGCCGAGGAAGCCCGTGCCCTCCATGGCGCGGGGCTTGACCAGCGCGGGCGTCAGCATCGGGGTGAAGCCCGCGGCCGTGGCCTGGGCGATGGCGGCGTTGACGAGCGCGAGCTCCAGCAGGGCGCCGACGCCCGTCAGGTAGTAGAAGCGCGAGCCGGAGACCTTGGCGCCGCGCTCGACGTCGATCGCGCCGAGCAACTGGCCGAGCTCCAGGTGGTCCTTGGGCTCGAAACCCTCGGCGGCGAAGTCGCGAGGGGTGCCGACGGTGTCCAGGACGACGAAGTCGTCCTCGCCGCCGCGCGGCACGTCGGGATGGACCAGGTTGCCGATCTGCAGCAGCAGGCGCTGCGCCTCGGCGGCGGCCTCGTCCTGCTCGGCGTCGGCGGCCTTCACGGCGGCGGACAGCTCGCCGGCCTTCTTCAGCAGCGCGGCCTTCTCGTCGCCGGCGGCCTTGGGGATGAGCTTGCCGAGCGCCTTCTGCTCGGAGCGGAGTTCGTCGAAGCGGACGCTGGACGACCTGCGCCGTTCGTCGGCGGAGAGCAGTGCGTCGACGACGTCGACATCCTCTCCACGGGCGCGCTGGGAGGCGCGCACACGGTCGGGGTCCTCACGAAGCAGGCGAAGGTCAATCACCCCTCCAGGCTACCGTTGCGGACGCGATCACTCGACGGCATATTCCTCTTGGTGTGGGTTTGCCCCATTTTGGGTATCGGGAAAGCGCTGTGAATAATCAGAGCCGCGGGTGATCGGGAAGGTGCTGAAAAGCCGTCGGAGCGGACGCGCGGGGAATCGCTGCGCTTTTGCCGAAAAGAGGGCATAGCGGTGGCCGGGGTGCCTGATCCGCTTGTGGGTGGCGGGAGTTGGCCCGCTCCTTGTCCACAGGAGGGGGTTCCTCCACTTTCTTTGTCCACAGGCTGTGCGTGAAATCTGTGGACGCCGGAATCGAACGTTCCGTCCGCTTCTGTCCTTCGCCGTGTATTCCTTGGTCAAACCTCGCCCAGCCACTCATTCGGGTGGTATCGACTCGCTCCAAAGGGTTATTCGCAGACATTCCGCTGACGTCGGAGCTGCGGGCAGCTCGATCGAGGGAACCTAGGTGCTGTGGATGACGGCCCTATGGCTAGAGCGATTTGTCGACCTTGACCGATTCGCAGAGCGGAGCGGGTCCCTCACTCTGTCGACTTATCCCCAGGTCGAGAAGCCCCTGTGGATAACTCTGGGGATGTCCGCGCCGACGGCTACCGTCGAGGCGTGGACATCAACGACTCCCACGCCGCCCAGGACTGCGGGGGCGGCTCCCGCTTACGCGCGGCCGGACCGGGTGCGGCCCGCTCAGGCCCGGCCGTCCTGGCAGCGCACCAGCCAGTCCGCCGCCGTCACGAACTCCTCGTCCGACGTGCCGTAGCGCGCCGGGCCCACCTCCGCCGGATCCACACCCGCCCGGGGATACGAGCCGAGGAAGCGCACCTGCGGGCAGATCCGCTTGAGCCCCATCAGCGCCTCGCCGACGCGCCGGTCGGTGATGTGGCCCTCCGCGTCGATCGCGAAGCAGTAGTTGCCGATGCCCTCGCCCGTCGGGCGGGACTGGATGAGCATCAGGTTCACCCCGCGCGTCGCGAACTCCTGCAGCAGCTCCAGCAGGGCGCCGGGGTGGTCGTCGCGCAGCCACACCACGACGGACGTCTTGTCCGCGCCCGTCCGCGCCGCGGGCCGCGCCGGACGGCCCACCAGCACGAACCGGGTCTGCGCGTTCTGCGCGTCGTGGATGTCGGTGACCAGCGGCTCCAGCCCGTACGTGGCCGCCGCGAACTCCCCGGCGAACGCGGCGTCGAAGCGCCCCTCCTGCACCAGGCGCGCGCCGTCCGCGTTCGAGGCCGCCGACTCCCAGAGCGCGTCCGGCAGATGCGCGGCGAGCCACTTGCGCACCTGCGGCTGGGCCACCGGGTGGCCGGTCACCGTCTTGATGTCCGACAGCCCGGTCCCCGGGCGCACGAGCAGCGCGAAGGTGATCTGCAGCAGGACTTCGCGGTAGATCATCAGCGGAGTGCCGGTGGCGAGCTGGTCGAGCGTCGCGGTGACGCCGCCCTCCACCGAGTTCTCGATGGGCACGAGGGCGGCCGCCGCCTCGCCGTTCCGCACGGCGTCCAGCGCCGCCGGCACGGACACCATCGGCACCAGCTCCCGCGTCGCCGCCTCCGGCAGCGTCCGCAGGGCCGCCTCGGTGAACGTGCCCTCGGGGCCGAGATAGGTATAGCGGCTGGCCGACATCACGCTGGCTCCTCGATCGTCCGGGGACTCGCCACGATACCGAGCGCCCCGATACCGGGCGCCCCGGTGGCGGGCCCGGCCCGCTGAGCGCGGGCCCGGTGCGTCCCCGGTGGCGAGAGCACGGCCGGGCCCCGGCCGGCCCTCAGCCCTCCAGCAGCCGCTGCCCCACGTACTCGCCCGGCGCACAGCCGCCCGGCACCGCGTAGAGGCCGCTCGACTCGTGCCGCAGGAAGCGGGAGAGACCGTCACCGCGGTCCAGCTTCCGCTGCACCGGCACGAAACCCTTCAGCGGGTCCGCCTGCCAGGCGACGAACAGCAGGCCCGCGTCCGGAGCCCCGTCATCGAGGAAGCCGTCATGGTAGGAGAACGCCCGGCGCAGCATCGTCGCGCCCCGGTTGGACGCCGGCGACGCGACGCGGATGTGCGCATCGCCCGCGATCGCCAGCGACCCGTCCTCGCTGAACTTGTTGAGGTCGACCGGCGTCGTCTCCGTGCCGCCGGACAGCGGCGCCCCGTCCGACTTGCGGCGCCCGATCACCTTCTCCTGGCGCTCCAAGGAGAGGTGGTCCCAGCTGTCGAGCAGCATGCGAATGCGCCTGACCACCGCGTACGAACCACCCGCCATCCAGGCGTCCGCGCCGCTGCGGTCCGCCGGCACGTAGACCTTGTCCGCGAAGCCGGGGTCCGAGGGCTTGGGGTTGTTGGTGCCGTCGACCTGGCCCATCAGGTTCCGGGCGGTCATGGGCTGTGCGGTGGCCCCCGGCGTCCGGTTGAAGCCGTTCATCTGCCAGCGCAGCCGTGCCGCGCTCCCGGCCTGCTGCTGGAGCAGGCGCAGCGCGTGGAAGGCGACGAGCGCGTCGTCGGCGCCGATCTGCACCCACAGGTCGCCCTCGCTGCGCTTGGGGTCGAGCGCGTCGGCGGTGAAGGCGGGCAGCGGCTCCAGGGCGGCGGGCCGCTTCGCGGCGAGGCCGGTCCGGTCGAAGAACGTACGGCCGAAGCCGAAGGTGACGGTCAGCGAGCAGGGGCCCGCGTCGAGCGCGACACCGGAGTCGTCGCCGTTCGGCGTCCTGCCGGCCATGAGGTCGGCAGCGGTCGCCGACCACCGCCGCAGCAGCGCGGCCGCGGCCTTGCGGTCGGCGCCCGGCGCGAGGTCGAAGGCGGCCAGATGGCCGCACGTCTGCGCGGGATCGGCGATCCCGGCCTGGTGCGCGCCGTGGAAGGGTCTGGACGCGGAGCCGACGCCGTTCAGCGGGGCCGGGTCCTTGCGTACGGTCTCGGTGGCGAACGCCCCGGCCGCCCCGCCGGCGACGAGCCCGGCCGCGCCCGCGGCGCCGGCCGTGCCGAGCAGCCGGCGGCGGCTGACGCCGTGCGCGCCGCGGGCCGGCGCCGGCCGGCCGTGCTGCTCGCCCCGGCCGGGGCCGGCCTTCGCGGCACCCGTGCCTCCCGCCGGGGTGGCGGCCGCCGCGGTGGAGGCCTCGGCTTCCTTCACGGCCTTGCCGGCTTTCGCGGCCTTCGTGGCCTTCGCGCTCTTCACTGCCTTTGCGCTTCTCACTGCCTTGGCGGGCTTCCCGGCCTGCGGGGCCTGCGCGGCTTCCCTGGCTTTCCCGGCCTGCGGGCCCTCGGAGGTCTTCTCTTCGTCCTGGGATCGTTCAGTCATCAGTTGATCTTCACGTTCCTGATCTCCGTGATCTGGTCGATGTCGGAGGTCCGTACGGTCAGGGTGAGCTGCCACTCGCCGGCCATGGGCAGCTGGAAGCCGGAGGCCTGCCAGCGGCCGGCCGGGCCGCGCCGGAGAGACGTGCGCAGCGGGCCGATGTTCTTCCGCGTCTCGGTGAAGGACACCTCCAGCTCCGGTACGTCGACGGCCTTGCCGGCCGGGTCGGTCACGGAGACGTCGAGGGAGTTGTTGCCCGAGCGCGCCGGGTCGATACGTACGACGGCCGTGCCTCGCCCGTTCGTGCCCCCGGTGTCGTACGGGATCTTCACCTCGGCCGGGCCCGAGGCGTTTGGAGCGGTGGTCCGGGGGCCGCCGGAGGAGGCCGCCTGCCGCTGTTCGGTCTCGGCCCGCCCGGGCTGGGTGCCGGTGAGGAGGGTGGTGACGGCGAGCAGGACGACGGCGACCCCGGCCTCGGCCAGGACGGCGCGCCGCAGCCCGCTGCGGCCTTCGTCCGCGTCGCGCTTCCGCTGCCCGGCGGCCTTTTCCAGGGCCTCCCGCTGGCGTGCGAGCTGGGCGGCCCGCTCGGGGGAGGTGTCCTTGTCGATCCGGGAGGAGCCCGCCGCCTTGGCGGCACGACTCTGCCCGGCTGCCTTGGCCTGAACCGCCTTGGCCTGGACCGGCTTGGCGGACGGGGCCTGCTTCTTCGCCGCCGGGCGGTGGTCGGTGAGGCGGCCCGTCCAGCGCCGCGAGAAGGAGGCGAGGCCGACCATGCCCACCACGAGCGCGACCTTGAGGAGGAGCCAGCGGCCGTACTCGGTGCCGGTGAGCGCGCCCCAGGAGCCGACCTGCCGCCAGGACTGGTAGAGGCCGGTCGCCACCAGCACGCACACCGAGGCGAAGGCGAGCCGGGAGAAGCGCTGCACGTCCGCCCGCCGGATCGGCTCTCCCGCCCACAGCACGGCCAGCAGCGAGGCCAGGCCGCCCAGCCACACCCCGACCCCCAGGAGGTGCAGGACGTCCACCGGCATCGCGAGCCACGGCTGCAGGCCCGCGGAAGCGTGCTCGGCCATCGCCCAGGTCGCCGCGAGCCCGACGGCGACGACGGCGCCGCCGATCGCGAGCCCGTAGGCGACGTCACGGCGCTCCATGTCCGTGCGGTCGCCGTCCTCGCGGGCGTACGAGCCGAACAGCACGGCGAGGAAGACCGCGGCGGCGCTCAGCAGCAGCAGGCGGGAGAGCAGCGCCGCGCCGGGCTTGGTCGCCAGGACGTCACCGAGGAGGGAAAGGTCGAAGGCGGCGCCGAGGCCCTTGCTGCTCGTGTACGGGCCGCGCAGCAGCAGGAGCGCCGAGGTCGCCGCGAAGAGGGTGATCCAGCCGCCGACCGCGATGCGCTGCACCGGCCGCGAGGAGCGGCACACGCCCGCGAACACACAGCCGCCGACGAGGAGGAGGTAACCGGCATAGGCCGCGTAGCGCCCCGTGGTGTAGAGAGTGTCGACGACCGGGCCGGCCCGGGCCGTCGTCACTTTCGCCGCCGTCTTCGACGGCGCGCCTATGGAGAAGGTGAAGGCCCCGGCCACCGGGTGGCTGTCCGCGGAGACGGCCTGCCAGGCCACCGTGTAGGTGCCGTCGGCGATTCCGCCCGCGAGTCCGACCGACGCGGTGTTCGACTTGCCGTCCACGTGCGCCGGCTTGCCCTCGTCGACCCGCTTGCCCTGCGGGTCGAGGATCCGCACCGAGTCTGCGCTCAGCAGGACGCCCTCGGAGAAGGTGAGCGCGACGCGCTTCGGCGCGACGGGCACCACCGATCCGGAGGCCGGGTCGGTCGAGGTCAGCGCGGCGTGCGCCGAGGCGCCGGCCGCCCCGGGCCCGAGCGCGCAGAGCAGCGCGGCGAACAGCGTGCCGAGGACCGGCAGCAGCCGCCCGGCGGTCAGGGTCTTCATCGCACGTCAGTCCTTGGGACGGAACGTCGTGGACTCCACCGGGACCTTGACCTTGACCGGTCCGGCGGTGGCGAAGTGCAGCGTGAACTCGATCTTCTCGCCGACCTTCGGCTTGTGGTCGAGCTTGCCGAGCATCAGGTGCGAGCCGCCGCGCGCGAGCTTCAGCTCGCCCTTGGCCGGCACGCCGAGCGCGGCCGCGTGCTTCATCTGCGAGCCCTCGGTGGTGTGCATGGTGATGTCACCGGAGAGCGGGCTGGTGACCTTGGTGAGCCGGTCGGCCTTGTCGCCGTCGTTGCTGACGGTGAGGTAGGCGGCGGCCATGTCGGTCATCGCGGGCTGCGGCAGGTAGGCGCCGCTGACCGAGAGCTGCGGCTTGCCGGACGCCAGGGCGTCCTTCTCGGACTGGCAGCCCGTGAGCGCCAGGAGTCCTCCGGCGAGGACGAGCGGCAGGGCGGCGGCGGTGGCGGCGGTGGTCTTGCGCATTACGGGTTCTCCCCCTTGATGATCTTCGGGAGATCCTTGGAGTACTGGTCCTTGGTGGTTTCGGTGGTGTATATCCAGTGGCCGCCGTCGTCCTTCGGCGAGAAGCCGACCACCTCGGCTCCGTGGCTGACGGTGATGGAGCCGTCCTTCTCCTTCTTCGGCTTCTCCACGAAGATGCCGATGCCCTTCGCGGCCGCCTGGATGGTGGCGAAGTCACCGGTGAGGCCGACGACGTCCTGGCCGCCCTGGGCGTCCAGCCACTCGCGCATGCGCTTGGGCGTGTCGCGCTCCGGGTCGGTGGTGACGAAGACGACCTGGAGCTTCTCCCGGTCCTCCGCCGACAGCGTCTTCTCGGCCGCCGCGATGTCGGCGACGACCGTGGAGCACACGTCGGGGCAGTAGGTGTAGCCGAAGTAGAGCAGGAGCGGGCGCCCCTTGGTCGCGTTGACCAGCTCGTACTTCTTGTCGTTCGTGTCGGTGAGGACCAGGTCCGGCTTGGTCTTCGGGGTGTCGAGGGTGATCGCGGCCTTCTTCGGCGCCGCGGAGACGTCGGCCAGGGGCTTGTCGCCGCCGTCGTCCGAGCCGCCGCCGCAGGCGGTCAGCGTGAGCGCGGCGGCCGTGGCCAGGGCCGCGCCCAGAATGCGGGTGCGCATGGAGCTCTTCTCCAAAAGAGGGGTGGGTGGTGCGGGGCGGGGCGCCGGTCTCGGTCAGGGGCCCGGCGCCCGCCCTTTCCGTGCGTCAGGCAGCCGAGCGGCGGCGTCCGGCGAGCACGCCGAAGGCGACGCCCGCCGCGCCCACCACGATGCCGACGACGCCGAGCGTGCGGGCGGTGGTGTCGGAGCCGCCGTTGCCCTCGTCCGACTTGGCGGACGCGTTCTCGGCCTTGTCATCGCCCTTGCCGTCGCCCTTGGCGCCGTCCTTGGCATCCGTCTTCTTGCCGTCGGCGGCGGCCTTGGCGACGAGCTTCAGGGTGGGCGCGGGGTGCTCGGCCTCGGCGCCGCCCGGCTTGGACGGGTCGATCCAGCGGACGACGTCGTCGTCGGAGTACGTCTGCAGCGCCTTGAAGACCAGCTCGTCGACGTCCTCGGGCAGCTTGCCGACGGACAGCGGGAACTGCTGGAACTGGCCCGGCTCGATCTTGCCGCCGGACCAGGTGATCTTGGTGACGGCTTCCTCGATCGTCTTGCCGTGCGTCTGCAGCGGCTTGTCCAGCTTGCTCTTCTCGACCTTCACCTCCCAGCCGGGGACCGGCTGGGGCATCACCGAGGAGAGCGGGTGCTTGGCGTCGAGGGTGACCTCGAGCTTCACGGTCGAGGCGTTGTCCTTCTCGTTCGGCACCTTGAAGGCGATGGTGCTGTAGCCGCCCTTCTCGGCGGTGCCGGGCTGCACGCTGACGTGCGCGGAGGCGGGACCGGCGAGGAGCAGGACGGCGCCGGCGGCGACGGCGCCGATGACGGGGAGGCGCCGGCGAGCGGTCGTGGCGTTCGGGCGAGCGGTCGTGGCGTTCATGGGGACACTCCAGAGGCAGGAGGGATCGGTGAAGAGGGGTGGCACGCGTGCGGGGGCGACGACCGTGCGACCCGTCCTCCTGCCCGGGATGCGCCCCCGCGTACGGGTGGGCGCGAGCGCGCGCGGAGCGGGAAGTGCCCGGCTGCTCGAAGGGGTGAGGGGAGAGAGTGCCGCGTCGTCAGGCCGCGAGGGCGAGGGCCGGCGGGCCCCGCCTGATCACGAAGTGCTGGAGCGCCGGTTCCGTCGCGGGCCGCTCCTCGTCCCCGGACGGACGCGAACCGGCGACCGCCGGATTGCCGGCAGCCGGCTCCCTCAGGGTGCCCACGAGCGCGAAGGCGGTGCGCAGGGCCCGTACGAGAGAGGTCTCCGCGACCTCGCGCGCGGACCGCTCCGAGAGCGCGACCGCCCGCCACAGCGCCACCTCGCCGCGCCGCAGCAGCCAGCCCGCTGCGAGCGCCGCGAGCAGGTGGCCGAGCAGCATCGGAAGCGAGAGGGGGAGTGCGTCGAGCAGCGAGCCGGAGGGCATCCCGGAGGACATTCCCGAGTGCGTTCCGGAGCCCGCGCCGGCGAGCGCCGCCGCCTCCGACTGCTGCAGCGGGTGCACGGCCGGATCGAGGCCCGCATCGGTGATCACGCGGCGGGCGTCGGACGGGGACATGAGGTGCGGCTGGTTGCAGACCAGCTTCGAGGCGAAGCTGATCAGCCGGCCTTCGGTGACCGTCTGCCGCGGCGCCGCTCCGGCGCCCTGCTGGCCGATGCCGAAGAGCGTGTGCAGAGCGAGCTGCCCGGCCGCCAGTCCCGCGGCGATCGACGGCAGCGAACGCTCCCGTCCCGCCAGCGGAACGGTCACGGCGAGCACCGCCAGGAAGCCGGCCGCGAGGGTCCACAGCGGCACCTTCGCGCACGACGCCAGCACGTGCCCGCCCGCGGACAGCAGAACACAGACCGCGGTGAACACCGCGGCCCGGATCAGTCGCAGATCGGCGCCGACACGCGCGACGGGGTGAGGCATGGCTGCGCCATCATCCCACCGGGCTTACTCCTCCCCTACGGCAGGGGGCGCTCGTTCTCCACCCGGCGGGGGCGCACCGGCGCACTCCCGTCCACCGCCATACACCGATGCATCGACCGGGCGCGTCGTCCGAATGAGCGGTCTCACACGCTCCGGAGGCTTACGGGGTGTCAGCGCTGGCTATACGTATCGGTATGTCGAGCCGCGGCCAGGAGGCTGAGCATGAGCATTTGGTGGTCACTCCATCTGCGGCGGGAGGCCGCGAGCGTTCCGCTCGCGCGGCGGTTGCTGGTCGGCGCGATGGAGACGGCCGGCGTCGACCCCGATATCTCCTATGATCTTTCGCTCGCCCTGAGCGAGGCGTGTGCGAACGCCGTCGAGCACGGAGGCGACTCCTCCACGGGCTATCTCGTGACGGCCTTCATCGACGGCGACACCTGCCGGATCGAGGTCACCGATTCCGGCCCGGGCTTCCCGGAGCAGCCCCGCCCGCACGAACGCCGCCGGCAGCGCCCGCAGCCGCCGCGGCCCCTGGCCCCCGCCGAGGACGAGCACGGCAGGGGCCTCTTCCTTATCGAGTCGCTCACCGACCACGTCCGCGTGCGCAACCGCCCGGGCCGCCAGGGGGCCGTGGTCACCTTCGACAAGATCCTCAAGTGGAGAGAGGACGGGGCCCCGGCCCTGCTGCGCGCATCGTGACGGTGGTCGTTACCGCAGCCGTACCAGTGGTCGTCGTGACGGCGGCCGTCACTCGACGGTCAGCGGCACCGGGTGGACCTCGGTGACCGGATGCCCGGCCTGGGCGTGGACGCGCTTGACCGCGTCCGCCGAGGGCGCCTCGGACAGGCAGTAGACGGTGCCCGACTGCGGGTCCGCCCAAGCCCGCTCGAAGTGCACGCCCTCCTCCGCCTCGATGGCCAGATCCCTGCGGTGCGCTTCCTGAAGCTGATCGGCAGTGATGCCCTTCATGCCGTGATGGACGTCCATGAACTTGCTCATGGCTCCCACACCTCCCTGGGGTGCGCCCTATGGAGCCATGATGCGCCGCGGTCCCCCTGCAGACCACTGCAGGGGGACCGCGGAAAGGCCACACCGCACCGCACGGAAGCGGGAGCGGGAGCGATCAGCCCTTCAGGGACGCCATCCACGCCTCGACGTCCGCGGACGTCCGGGGCAGCGCCGCCGACAGGTTCCGGTTGCCGTCCTCGGTCACGAGGATGTCGTCCTCGATCCGGACGCCGATGCCGCGGTACTCCTCGGGCACCGTGATGTCGTCCGCCTGGAAGTAGAGGCCGGGCTCGACGGTCAGGACCATGCCGGGCTCCAGGACGCCGTCCACGTACGTCTCGGTACGGGCGACCGCGCAGTCGTGCACGTCCAGGCCGAGCATGTGGCCGGTGCCGTGCAGGGTCCAGCGGCGCTGCAGGCCGAGCTCCAGGACGCGCTCCACCGGGCCCTCGACCAGACCCCACTCCACCAGCTTCTCGGCCAGCACGCGCTGCGCCGCGTCGTGGAAGTCGCGGTACTTCGCGCCCGGCCTGACCGCCGCGATGCCGGCCTCCTGCGCCTCGTACACCGCGTCGTAGATCTTGCGCTGGAGGTCGTCGTACGTGCCGTTGATCGGCAGCGTGCGGGTGACGTCGGCGGTGTAGAGGCTGTGCGTCTCCACGCCCGCGTCCAGCAGGAGCAGCTCGCCGGAGCGGACCGGGCCGTCGTTGCGCACCCAGTGCAGGGTGGTGGCGTGCGGGCCGGCGGCGCAGATGGAGCCGTAACCGATGTCGTTGCCCTCGACGCGGGCGCGCAGGAAGAACGTGCCCTCGATGTAGCGCTCCGAGGTGGCCTCGGCCTTGTCGAGCACCTTCACGACGTCCTCGAAGCCGCGCACGGTGGAGTCGACGGCCTTCTGCAGCTCGCCGACCTCGAAGGCGTCCTTCACGAGCCGCTGCTCGCTGATGAAGACGCGCAGCTCCTCGTCGCGCTCGGCGGTGACCTTGTCGCTCAGGGCCTCCTCGATGCCGGCGTCGTGGCCGCGGACGGCGCGGACCGGGCCGGTGGCCGCGCGCAGCGCGTCGGCGAGCTCGCGGACGTCCGCGGCCGGCAGGCCCAGCAGCCGCTCCGCCTCGGAGAGGCTGTGGCGGCGGCCGACCCACAGCTCGCCCTGGCCGTCGAGCCAGAACTCGCCGTTCTCGCGGTTGGAGCGGGGCAGCAGGTAGATCGTCGCCCGGTGGCCCTCGGCGCCGGTCGGCTCCAGGACGAGCACGCCGTCCTGGGTCTGGTCACCGGTGAGGTACACGTACTCCGTCGAGGCGCGGAAGCTGTACTCCGTGTCGTTCGAGCGGGTCTTCAGGTTCCCGGCCGGGATCACCAGGCGCTCCCCGGGGAAGCGCGCGGAAAGCTCGGCGCGGCGGCGGGCCGTGTGCGGCGCCTGCTCGACGGGCTGCAGATCGCGCAGCTCGGTGTCGGCCCAGCCGGTCTTCATGTTTGCGGCCAGCTCGTCGGAGACGGCGGGGTAGAGGCCGTTCTTCCGCTGCTTGATCGGCTCGTCGCCTTCGGGGTTCTCGGGCGCGGGCTGCTGCTCGGTCACTGCTCTCCTCCTCGGACGGGGCGCTTTCCATCGTATGTGCGACCGAAATACGAGGAAACTACGAGGGAAAACCGAGGAAACCGGGAAAGGGGGCAGGAGGGGAAGGCGGCAGGACCGGAGGGGCGTGGTCCGGAAGGGCGGGGTCCCGTCACTCGAGGCGGGCCCCCGTCACTCGAAGTGGGCGGCCAGCAGCACGACGTCCTCGCTCCCGTCCCAGGCGCTGGAGGCGCTGGAGGCCCTGGAGGCGCCGGACGTGCCCGGCGCCGGGGCGCCGTCGCCGTTCTCCTGCGGCAGCATCGTGCGCAGCACGTGCTCCACCAGGGCCTCCGGGTCCCGGCGCGCCGCCTTGGGCGCGCCCGCCGCCGCGGTGCGCAGGCGCGCGAAGGCCCGGTCCATCGGCCGGCCGGTGCGGTGCAGCAGCCCGTCGCTGTAGAAGAGGAGCGTTTCTCCGGGGGCGGGCTCGATCTCGACGCTGGGCGCCTCCCAGCAGGCGAGCATCCCGAGCGGTGCGGACAGCGACGTCTCGACGAACTCGACGCGGTGGTCGCCGACGATCAGCGGTGGGCAGTGGCCCGCCCCCGCCAGGAGGACCTTGCGTTCGGACGGCTCGCAGTACGCGAAGAGCGCCGTCGCGGCGCGGGACGGCTCGGTGAGCCGCAGCAGGAGTTCGAGGTCGGAGAGGACCGCGACCGGATCCTCCCCTTCCATGACGGCGTAGGCCCGCAGGGAGGCCCGGAGCCGGCCCATGGCCGCCACCGCACCCGGACCGGAGCCGCTGACTCCGCCGACGGCCAGGCCCAGCGCGCCCTCGGGCAGCGGCAGCGCGTCGTACCAGTCGCCGCCGCCGAGCGGACCGGTGCGGTGCCGGACGGCCAGCCGGACGCCCGGCGTCCGGGGCAGCCTGCTGGGCAGCAGCTCCTCGCGGAGCGTCGCCACGGCCTCCCGGGCCTCGGCCAGTTCGAGCTGGCGGGCGAGGTGTTCGGTGGCGTGGTCGCGGTAGAGGCCGACGAGGCGGCGCTGGCGCTCGGTGGGCTCGGCCGGCTCGTCGTACAGCCAGACGGCCGCGCCGATCCGGCCCGCGTGCTCGGTCTCCAGGGGGACGGCGTAGCTCGCGCCGTAGCCGAGGCGGGCGGCGACCTCGCGGTGACGGGGGCCGAGCCCCTCGTCGGAGGCGACGTCGGGGTGGGCGGTGCCCGTGCGCGAGCCCGCCGGCGGAAGATCGTCGAACAGGCGGCCGTACGGGCCCGGGCCGGCCGCCCCTCTCTCCCCGGCCTCCTCGGCACTCCTCTCGGCGCTCTCCTCGACGCTGGTCTTCCCGCCCGTCTTCGGGGCAGCTGAGGCCGCTGGGGTGACCGGGTCGGCCGGGTCGGCCGGGTCGGCCGGGTCGGCCGGAGTGACCGCGGTGGTCGGGGCGGCCGGGGCGGCCGGGGCAGCCGGGACGGCGGGAGCCGGCGAGGCCGGGATGGTCTCGATGTGGCCGAGGTCCGCGTGGTCCAGGCCGAAGCCGACGGTGACGGGGTGGTCGCGGCCGGGGCCCGTGGCGGGGTGCAGCGTGACCAGGCCGCGGCGGGCGCCCACGAGCGTCGCACCCGCCCGCAGGGCCTCGTGCAGGGCGGCGTCGAGGGTGGTGGTGCGGGTGAGCCGCTCGGTCAGCTCCTGGAGCGTGGTGAGGTCGGAGATCCAGCCTGCGAGGCGGTCCTGGACGAGCGCGTTGGGGGCGGGGAGGGAGGGGCCGGGGAGAAGCGCCGGGCCGGAGGAGCCGGACGGACCGGGGGAGTCGGAAGCGGCGGACGGGTCCGTGGAGTCGCCTGCGCCTGCTGAGGCGTCTGCTGCGAGGGCTTCGGAAGCAGCGGGGGAGAGGGAATCTGCTGAGGAGGCGGCGGATGCGGGGGCGGGAGTCTGCGCGGGAGCGGAGAGCGGAGGATTGATTCCGGCCACTTTCGGCAGGTGGGGCGTGGTCATGGCCGGCTACCCGGACCGGGCCGCGGCGCGGGGGGCCGGGCACTCGTGGGCACCAGGGCTCGCGGCACTTTGCCGCTCCCTCTTGACCACCGTCTTGACCTGTGTTTTCTCATGAATAGCATCGCAAACCCCCTGTCGCGTTGCGCGCTATCGGTGCTCCACATGTACACGCCCGGGCAAGGAGATGTCCAGCATTGAACCGGTGGGATTGGTGGTGTCTATGGGGTTTCAAAGTTGGCCGGAAAATGGTCCGGAGGCCATGGATTTGCGGTCGACTGACGTTGCTCGACAGCGCGTCATATCCACACCGGTGGGTACGTACACGAAGAAGGGCAGGGGCAGTTGGGGCCGCCCCGGAACCCGGCGGCGGGCCCGAGCGTCTTAACCGGCGACGGCCGCGCCCGCACCCGAGGGCGATGGGGAGACCCATGCCGCAGGCGAGGGGCGACAGGCTCAGCACGAAGCGCCATACGCGCGCCACCCCCCGCCATGTTTCACGCTCGGCCCGTGGCGTGATGCGCTGCGTTGTACAAGCAGTGGCTAGTGATCCACGTGGTGTGCCGGCTTGGAAAGAGCCCCGGCGTGTTGAGCGGCGCGCCATGTCGGGCCGTAGTGCCATGGAGTTCGGACGCGGCCCGAGTGCAGTTCAGGTGCAGTTCCAGTAGGCAGTCCCGCAGTGCCGCAGTCCGCAGTGCCGCGCAATGATCAGCAGGACCGCGCAAGGTCGTGCAGAGCCTTGCAGTGCCCCGGAGGTCTTCGCGGCACGGCCGGTGCGCCGGCCCGTTGCTCCGGCGTGCCGGTGGGGCCGTTCGGCGCAGCAGTGCAGCGAGTTCCATCCGTACCACCCGTACGGCCGCGTAAAACCGCAAGACAGCCGCAAGTAGCCGCAAGACAGCCGCAAGGCATCCGCAAGAAGCCGCAGGGCAGCCGTAGGGCAGTCGCAAGACAGCCGTAAGGCGGTCACAGAGCGGCCGCAAGCCCGCCGCAAGGCGGTTCAGCAGTGCATGTAATGCGTGCAGTTCATCAGCGTGATCCGGCCCCTGCCACCGGCAGGGGTCCCGACTTCGGCGTTTACGGAAAGGAACGAGCGCTCATGCGCGAGATCCTCGGAAGGCGACGCAAGCTCTCGCTCAGGCGAGGCGACCGGTCCGCGGTCCTCACCGCGGCCCTGGCCTATGCCACCGAATGGCAGTGGCCCGTGCTGCCCGGCGTGGGCCTGCGGCCCGACGGCGGGCGCGTGCGCCGGTGCAGCTGCCCGCAGCCCGACTGCGCGGCCCCCGGCGCCCACCCCTTCGACCCGGGGCTGCTGGCGGCCACCACGGACGCCCGGATGGTCCGCTGGTGGTGGACCAACCGTCCCGACGCACCCGTCGTGCTCGCCACGGGCGGGCGTGCGCCCTGCGCGGTGAGCCTGCCCGCCGTCGCCGGCGCGCGCGCCCTGACGGCCTTCGACCGCGCGGGCATCCGCCTGGGCCCCGTGGTCGCCACCCCCACTCGCTGGGCCCTGCTCGTGGCCCCCTACTCGCTCGAGGTCCTCGGCGAACTGCTCCACCGTCAGGACTGGGTGCCCGGTTCGCTGCTCTTCCACGGGGAGGGCGGTTTCGTGGCCCTGCCGCCCTCGCCCACGGGGGCGGGCCGGGTGCGCTGGGAGCGGGCGCCGCAGCCCGCCGGACAGGACGGCCCGGCCGGATCTGTCAACGGTGCCTCGGGTGGCGGGATCCGTACGTTCCGAGCGGATCGAGCGGAGCGCGCGGAGCGTAGGGAACGTACGACCCGGTCCACCGTTCCGTGGCTGCCGGACGTGTCCGCTCTGGTCGACGTCCTCGTCGAGGAGAGCGCGGGTACCGGTACGCCGGGCGGCGGCAGCCGGCTCGCCTACTGACCCTGACCGCAGGGATGCGGCGGGGCGCTCCTGAGGGCCCGTGAGAGGCCTTGGGAAGCGCTGGTACGAGCACACGGAGAGCGCGTACGGACGGGAGACGCACGCGCTCTCACTCGTACGGGTGTAAGCCCGTCCGAGTTCTGCGGGATTCCACCGCGCGGCCCCGGGGCGAGCCCTGTCCCGACCGCTATGTTCAGGGGTGAGGGCCTGTGCCGGGCGATGCCGGCCGGGCCCGGTCGAACCGAGGCCGGGGTGTCCCGAGCCCGTCCCAGCCGTCCCCGCGATCCATTCAGCGTCCGCGCGGCGAGTCTCAGGTGGTCCCCATGGAGCGTGCGTCTGCATCCGGTGTGCCCGAAGTGTCCGGTACATCAGGTATGTCCGGCGGGTCGAGTGTGCCCGCGGAGCCCGGTCGGAGCGATGACCGGGCCGGGGAGTCGCGGGGCGCCAACCTCCGCATGGTCGCGCTGGCGAGCGCCGTGGCGCTGGCCGTCGTGCTGCCCCTGGCCGCCGCCACGGCCGGGCCCGCGGGCCTGCCGGGGCCGGGGCCGGAGGCGGCGCGGGGGGAGCGCCCCGGGAAGCACCCGGGGGCGGCCGACGGCGCGATGCGGGGGGAGACGGCGG